>JAYSVL010000221.1:0-6068 GCA_043718595.1 Gemmatimonadaceae bacterium | reverse complement strand
CGCGCTTTACGCCGGCCGGATTAATCGCTAACACCACACCGGTTCGGCGATCGTGATAGGCGTCGATGATGATCTTGAGCTGATCGCTCGCCGTTTTCACATCGCGCCGGCTGAGCAAACTGGAAATGCTGTCCGGATGCGGGTCGAACGCGCGAACGATCGCATAGAGATACTTGTCGTCGTACGCGACACGCACCTCGGTCCGAAATTGTGTGGGCTGATCTTCACCGGGATCAAACTGCCGGAACTGTGTCATCGGTGTCGCGGTGCGCCACACGTCATCTTGCTCGCGACCATCGATCACCGGCGCGATGAGCGCACGTGTGGCGCGCCCCGACGCTTCGCGCGCGACTGGTGCAGTGTTGCGCGTCGCCGAGTCGGCCGGCCCCTGGGCGCGCGCGCGCATGGCGAACAGCGCCGAGCACATGAGGGCAGTCAGGCAAAACGTCGCGTGCGCACGTGCAGTCACGAGAACGGTCACGGTTGTTGTGAAGGGTTGTATCCGAGCACGCCGTCATAGTAGCTCCGGAAGCGACGGATACCAGCATCGGCGTCGTCTTCGAGGGCCATCGCATTTGGGCCCAGTCGCACAACCCGGCGTCCCCAGTCCAGCGCCACGCAGCACACCGGAACACGCGCATCGTGCGCCACATGCCAAAAGCCGCTGCGCCAGCCGCTCACCTTCTTGCGCGTCCCCTCAGGCGCGAGCACGAGCACAAACCGCTCTCGCGTGCGAAACACGTCCACCGATTGTTCAACCACGTTGTGACGGTTGACACGGTCCACCGGCACGCCACCATTCGCCCGCATGAACCAGCCGAGCGGCCCGCGAAACAATGTGTCCTTTCCGAGCCATCCGGCATCGAGTCCAATCGCCCACTTGGCAATCAATCCAATCGGAAAATCCCAGTTCGATGTGTGCGGGGCGACAATGACAACAAATTGTGGTGCGTTGGGCATCGCTCCTTCGAACTTCCATCCGGCGAGTCGCAGCAAGAGCCGTCCAACGCCACGAAGCACGGTGCCACGCGTCTGCGGTACACGCGGGCCGAGACGCCATCCATCAGCCTCACGCGGGAGCGACGAATGCGGAAGGTCGGTGGCCGTTGTCATTGCAGTTGACGCTTGGAATCGCTGGCGGGTGGCGTGCGCATGTCGTTCATTTGACTCATGACCGACAAAATCCGCAAGACCGTCGAGGAATGGCGGCACAATTGAGCCTCGACGACTACCGCGTCACTGCGAGGCGCACCTGGACCACCTCTTCGATGATGGTCCGGATCCCAGCGGCAGACGCTATTGCATCAATTCCGCCGCGCTAAGATTCCTCGCCGACGAGCTTCGCCAGAGGTGCGCTACGGTTTGACGGCAACGAACGATGTCGTGTCAGCCGCAAAGGCACTGAACACGCCAAGCCCGCCGCGAATGTTGGTGAGCGGTTCGTTGAGATCGCGCGAGTCCTGTTGTCTCGTCGCATAGAGCTGTGCGTACTCCTCGTTCACCCGCCAGACGCGTACGCGATAGCGGCCGTAGTACTCGAGTGAAAGGGCGTTCACCGGAAAACTGTCGGCGGCTGTCGGTGAGAAGATGCGCACACGTCGGAAGTTAAGACCGGCAGGAAGTCCCGTGCTAATCACCGTCGGCGCGGTCTCGGTGTTCTCGAGCGTCACATAGTAGAGCGCACCGGCAGTTTTTGTCCAACGCACCTGCAGCGTGAATTGTGTTGGGTCGGGTCGACCACCACCGCCGAGTCCACCGGGTCCGCCGGTAAAGACCGGAATAAGCAACGTTGCCGCCGACACACGCGCGCCGCTGGGCCGCACCGGCACCTGCGTGCGTGCGCTGAGCGCCGTACCGCTGACACTCGCTTCAAGGTCGAACACGTCGCCTTCGCGCACGGTGAGGTTGGTGCCAGCGTACCGATAGTAGCCACTGTCGCCACTCGCTTTCACCAGCGGAAACCGCACGCCATCGCGAATGAGCGTTACCGTCGCGTTGTTGATCGGCGGCGACGCACTGTTGATGAGCGAATCTGGTGTGCCGATCGGCGCGGTGTACGTGAGACGAATGTCGTCCACCGGCTGGCCTGCGTACAGGTACGCGCGCACTACCACTTCTTGCGACGCCGGGTCTGTCGCGGTAGGGTCACCGCACGCTGCGGCGATACCGAGGCCAAGGAAAGCGACGCTGATTCGCGCGCGCGACGCGACTGCGTTCGGTCGGTTCATCGATCCTCCTTTCGTGCCATACGTTTGATGTCGCGCAGCGTGAGTTTGACGTCAATACTCGGCGTAAAGCCCAGTTGTGTGACGTCGCTGATGGTCATCGGGCTGGTGCTCAGGTCAAACTTGCGAAACGACACGTTACGTCGATTGGCGAGGTTGTACAGCGACACACCAACGCGCCAGTCGAAGGTGCCCTCGGTGTGAAACAATCGCGTAAACGAGAGGTCCATGCGTTGATACGACGGCAACCGTTCACTGTTTTTGTCGCCGACGTTGATGTATGTCTGCGACGTGCCGTCGAGCAGTTTGAGCTGGTACTGGCTGATAGGCGCCGTATACGGCCGACCAGACCCGAACACGCCCGTTGCCGCGACTTCCCACTTGCCGAGTGTCCACTGGCCGAACCCTTTGAGTTCGTGCCGTTGGTCGAGTGACGTCGGGAACTCCTGCCCGTTGTCGACGCTGGCAAACGTGCTGTTGAATTTGGCCAGCGTGTACGCCGCCCATCCGGTGAGCGCGCCGCGCTTTTTCTCCATCAGGAACTCGAGACCGCGCGCTGTTCCGTCTCCCGAATAAAAGAACGACCCGGTGTTCACGCCGAACGCTTGTCGATACCGTCGCGAGAAGAGCGACACGTGCTGCAATGTCTTGTCATACGCTTCGACGTTGAGCGCCCAGCCGGGACGATCGAAGGTGGCGCCGACGATGCGATGTTGTGCGGTGGTCGGTTGCAGTACGGTGTCGGCGAGCAACCAGAAATCGCGGCTGCCTTGTAGTACGTCTTCGTTTTCTACGCGATTGACGAACTGATGATACTGTCCCACCGCACCCTTGAGCCGGAGCGATGGTGTGGCCTGCCAACCGACGGCGAACCGAGGCTCGGTATACGTGGTGTTGGTCGCGTCGTACGTATTGCTGCGCACGCCGGTTGTAATCTCGAGCGCCGAGATGGGCGACCATGTGTGCTGCAAATAGAATGCCGACAGCAGGGACGTACCGTTGCGGGTTGTGTTGCGGTTCCGCTGCGTGGTGTCCGTGCCAACCAGAAAATCGTATGTGACGGTGTTCCTGGTGATCCATGTGCCGAATTCGAGTCGCGACCAACTCGCCGCTTGCAGCGCGTTGTCGAGACGCGCCGACACATCCTTGACCGTGTTGCGCTCGGTGAAACCAAAGTTGAAGGTCGGACCGCCATTGGGGAGGCCGCCATTGGCCGTGCGATTGCCGTTGCTCGTGTAGCGCGACGACGCGACGAGCGCGTCTGACGAAAACAGTCCGCCCCACTGTCGGAACCATCGCGCACTGGCGCCGGTGTTGCCCCACGTAGTGATGTCGTCGAGCGTTGTGGTTGTCGTCGTGGTGGCTGCCCCGCCGGGACCGGGACGCGCTGGCAACGCTTGCGACTGATCGAGATTGTCGAGACCGCTGTACAGACTGATCGCCAGCACGTCTTTCTGTGACGGCCGGTAGGTGAGTTTGGAATTAAAGTCGTAGAAATAGAACGCCGGGTCGACCGTCGCCGTCTGAAACTGGTTACCAAACCGTCCAACGCGTGGTGTTGGCGCGGCGGTCGCAGTGCCCTGACTCTTGGCGAAGTTGAAGAGACTTCCATAAAGACCGCTGCGGATCACATCGGTGTATGACCGTCGTCCGCTAATCAGCCACGAGCCTTTGCCCAACGGCACTTCAACGACTGCTCGTCCACTGAGCAAATTTGCCGCACCGCTCGCACGAAATTTGTGCTCGTCACCGGCTTTGCCAGTCAGATCCAGCACTGACGACACACGTCCGCCATACCGCGCCGGAAATCCGCCCGCATACAACTGAATGTCCTTGAGCGCGTCGGTGTTGAAGGCGCTGAACAAGCCAAAGAAATGATCGACGTGATACACGGTCATGCCATCAAGCAGCACGAGGTTCTGATCCGACGTACCACCGCGCACCGACAAACTCGCGGTGCCGTTGCCGGCCCCCGCGACACTTGGCAGCATCTGGAGCGTTCGAAACACGTCGGCCTCGCCGAGCGACGGCATCGCTTCCACTTGTGCGGTGGAGATCGAGATTTGTCCCGGCAGTTGTCCGATGGCCGCAACGGCGCCGCGCTGGTCGGCGTCTGCTTTGACTTGTGCTTCCGCGAGGCGAACGACCGCTTTCGGCAGCGCGATACTGAGCACACCACTGATCGTGTCCGTGCTGATCGCACGACGCATCAATCGATAGCCGATGTACTGGACCGACAGCTGATGCGCGCCACTCGGCACCGAGACAAAGGCAAAACGTCCGTCAAGATTGGACTCCACGCTGCGACGCAGGTCGACCAGTTCGATGCGCGCGTGTGGCAGCACTTCGCCGGTCGCGGAGTCGCGGACGATCCCCTGCACGGTGACGTTGCGTCGCGCCACCGCCGACGGCGGTGTCTGCGCCTGCACCGTGTGCGCAGACGTGACGATGGCAGCGACGACCAGGGCGATACGAGACATGCGACCCTTCTGGAGGCGAGGAGGCTCACTCCATGCGCGTGGGGCGCGGATGGCGTACAACTCGACAACACGTGACGTAGCGCACACCCTAGCCGCTACGCCAAGCCCTCACCGTCGAACGATGACTCCAGGCCGCGACATGCCCGTGGGGCAGGGCCGTGACAATCTGCGCTGTGCAGACGGGGCGGAAGGGCGGAGAGCCCGCGGGGGAGGCAGGGGCGGATAACGGGCGTTCCGTCAACCACCCCTCCTCGTGCCGTCTGTCCTCGTACCGTTGTCGAAGGAGCCGCGGCCAATTTATCGCAACGTCATCGGGGCGCGACACGCTGTCCGGATCGACCAGGTTCATCAGGAAACGTTTACCGTCCGACGCGGCGTCAAACGAGCGATACCGCAGTGGATCGATGCCGAACAGCCGCGTGGGTACGCCGGCGGCGGGCCTGTCAGCGGCGCCGGGTGTGATCGGCACCGCCACGATGACGCCGTCGGGCTGATAGTAAAAGAGCTCCTGACCATCGGCGCGCCACACCGGATCGGTGCCGCCGTCCAGCGACAGGCGGATCTGCCACGTGCCGTTCGGAAATGCGCGCACGTACACTTCCGGGCGCCCCGACGCGTTCGACGCGTACGCCAGCCAGCGGCCGTTCGGCGACACGGCAGGTCGATTCTCTTCGAATGGTGTGGCGAGGATGAGCCGACGCGCGCCCGTGGACACGTCGACCACCGCGACGTCGTGGTGCGGTGCCCGCATCGCGTCGGCGCCTGCACCGGTGGCGCCGGTCTGCACCAGCGCCTCGGCGAATTTTGCGGTACTGCTCCACCGGTCGGCTGGCAGCTTGGCCAGTGCCTTGTTCACCGCAGCCTCGACATGCGCGGGGACGGTGTCCCGCACCGCCGACAACCGTTGCGGCCGCTCCGTCATCACCTTGGCCACCACCGCTTGCGCGGTCGCGCCGGTGAACGGTGGTTCGCCGGTGAGCATTTCGTACGTGACCGCGCCCAGCGCGTAGATGTCGGTGCGCGCGTCCACCGCGCGCTCACCCATCGCCTGCTCGGGACTCATGCGCATGTTAGAGGGCACGCGGCAACAGCCGAGATGTGCTTGCAAGAACCTAACGGATTGGTTAGAATGCCACGTGCCCACCGTACTCCGCGTCGATGGCTTCCAGGTGCGGATCTTCCCCAATGAGCATCCGCCCGCGCACGTCCACGTCTTCAAGGGTGGCGCGGCGATCGTCATCGAACTCGGCATGGCGTCGCGACCGCCGCGCATTCGCGAGATCGGTGGCATGGCGCGGCCGGACGCGGTGAAGGCGGTGACGCTCGTCGAGGAGCAGCAGATCATGTTACGACGGAAGTGGGA
>JAYSVL010000023.1:0-2865 GCA_043718595.1 Gemmatimonadaceae bacterium | reverse complement strand
GATCAGCCCAAGCACGAGACGTGCGTCCATCGATTCTCCTCTGGCGAGTGGCTAATCTTCAGCGACAAGTTGTTACACACCATGCGCTACACACGGAGAATCTGGGGCGTGCCCGAATCGCGGACAACAGCATGACACTGACAACGTGGTTGGAACGTCGTCGTCACGCGCGGATGTGCACGGCCGCACTCGCAATCTGGCTTGCGGCGTGCGGAGGCGGTGGTTCGTCTGGCGTCATCACGCCTCCAGTGGTGACGCCGGTGCTCACCTCGATCGTCGTCTCGGGCGGCGTCACCAGCGTGAATGTTGGCCGCACGCTCGAACTGACTGCCACGCCTCGCGATCAAAACGGCAACCCCATCAGCGCAACACTCACCTGGGTCTCAAGCGCCCCATCAGTAGCGACGGTGTCTGCCTTTGGTGTGGTGACGGGCGTCAGCGCCGGATCGGTCACCGTTCAGGCAAGTGCCGGTGCCGTCAACGGGAGCGTGGCCATCACGGTCACTGCCGTGCCGACGTACGTCGCCGGCCAGTCATATTTTGGCCGCAACAACTACGTCGAGTATGTCGCCGGTAACGCACCGGTCATCTTGTCGGCACCACACGGAGGGGCACTCACGCCAGCAAGCATCCCCGATCGCACGGCGGCGGCCTGCGGCGGTGCGGCAACCATCGTCACCGATGTGAACACGGCGGAACTCGTGCGCGCGATGCAGCAACGGTTCTTCGCCAAATTTGGTACGTATCCACACATCGTGATTTCGCATCTGTCGCGCCGCAAGCTGGATCCCAATCGCACTCAGCCTGAAGCAGCGTGTGGGAACGCCGATGCCACCGTAGCGCTCGATGATTGGCATGCGTTCATTGAAACGGCGAAAGCGACCGTCCTTAGGAGCAGTGGCAAGGGATGGTATATGGATATGCACGGCCACGGCCACACGATCCAGCGACTGGAGCTTGGCTACCTCCTCACGGATGCGCAGGTGAACCTCGTCGACAATACGCTCGACGCGACCGCGACGTATGAGAATGCCTCCGCCATCTCCACACTGTCGCAATTCTCACCGCTGTCCTTCTCTGCCATGCTGCGCGGCGCAACCAGCCTCGGCACGCTGTACCACGCGAATGGATTCCCCGCTATTCCCAGCACGTCTGATCCGCGCCCGAACGGCACGGACTACTTCGACGGTGGCGACAACACACGTCGGCACACCTGTGGCACCGCCGCGACGTTGCTCGGTGGCACGACGAACGGCAACATCTGTGGTGTACAAGTGGAAACACATTTTGTCGGCGTGCGCGACAATGCGACCAGTCGCGATAAGTTCGGCGACGCAACAGCGGTCGTGCTTGAGCAATATCTGCGCACGCATTGGGGGCTGCGCCTGACACCGTGACGCGCTCTGCAGGTTTGCCATCAGACGACGCATTCAAGCTGGCCGAGCGTGTCGCCGCGAGCGAGTCTGCGGCCGAGAGTCTCGCGCGCGAACGTGTCACCATTGATGAGTGGACTCAGCTGCTTGGACTTCGTACCGGATGGCAAGGGCACGTTTGCGACACCGAGGTTCGCGGCACCATGATGGCGCTCGCAGCCGCCCACGCACGCGTCGAGCCACGCGAGATCACGCGCGACGTGAAGCTGCCCGGCGATGTGTCGCAGCACCAAACGATCACTCGCATCTACTGCACGACGGACGCACGTCCGCTGGTTGATGCTGCCGTCGCTGCACGTGGGCTCCGTGAGGAGTGCGTTGTTGACATTGCCGTCGATGCACACGGGCGTTTGCGCATCGACGCCCTTGAGGACGCTATTCAGACGGATATTGCGTTGGGTCATCGTCCCATGGCGATCGTGGCGAGCGTGGGCGCCGCAGCGACATCGAGCACCGACCCTGTGGCGCGCATTGCCGACGTTGGACACGCCTTTGGGTGCTGGATTCACGTGGACGGCACGTATGGAGGCGTCGCGGCCGTTGTGCCCGAATTGCGCTACGTCCTCGAGGGTGTCGACCACGCCGATTCCCTCTTGCTAAATCCTCAGAGATGGCCACTCACAACGTTGCACTGCCCGGTGCTCTACACAGCGCAACCATGCGACGTACCCATCGCCAGCGATGCGCAGTGGCTGGAGCGACGTGCGCGTACACTCGCCGTCTCGACGTTGCTCACTACGCTCGGTGGCGAGGGCATCACCGACTGCATTCGCGCGCACTGTGAGCTCGCGCGGGACTTTGCCGGCATGGTGTACTACGAGGGTGGCTGGGAGCTTACCGCGCCCGTGGCATTGTCTCGCGTCAATTTTCGCTGCACCCCCGGTGCGGCGAGCGAGGCGCAGATCACCGCGCTCAACCGGGCGATTCATGCGCAGGTACGCGCGCGTGGATCCGTCATGATCGGCGAAGCCACGAGTAGCGGGCTGTATGCGCTGCAGTTGGTGATGACGGACCCATCGACGACGCAGGCGGACATCGAACGCACATGGCATGCGTTGCGCGAAACGGCGGCATGTCTGCGCGGAGTGTGACTCGCCCCTGCGGATCGGTGAGATTTCTTCTGTTACAATGGCCGACAGCCCCAGAACGACATACGTCCAGAGGCTGTCAGATAGCAATTCAAAAAATCGTCCACGCCGTGCGCGCGCTGCTAGCCAATCACGCGTCAGTCTCCAGCGGTCGCGACTGGCGCGTCATACGTCTTGAACTGGCCCGTGTGCGGTGGCGTGAGACCAACGCGACGCGATACCCATGTGCGCACATTGTCGAAGATTTCGTAGAACGTTGGGATCACCAGCAGGGTCAGGATGGTGGACGTGAGCACGCCACCAATCACGGCCACACCCAGCGGGGCGCGAAACTGCGCGCCTTC
>JAYSVL010000220.1:0-6071 GCA_043718595.1 Gemmatimonadaceae bacterium | reverse complement strand
TAAGCCCAATCTCGGTGATGCCCGCTTTGGTCATCGCCCCAATCACCTGCATCATGCGCTGCCACTGGAGCGTAGCATCACCGCGCACGCTCACACCGCCACCGCCCTTGCGATCCGACAGCGCCTTGATGCCGCGCCGAAACTCGTCAAAGGTGAACCGCTTGTCATCAACAAAGATCTGGCCGGTGCGATCGATAGACACCACGAGCCCATTCTTCGCTTCGAGAGGACGCACATCCGCTTTCGGCAATTGAATGTCGACACCGCCCTGCATGATCGGCGCCGTGATCATGAAAATGACCATCAACAACATCATCACGTCGATGAGGGAGACCACATTGATCTCACCGTTAACTGGCATGCGATCAGCACGACGCCGCGAACGCATCGCGCTCAGATCCGCCCTTCGCTCACCATCAGCGCAATCAACTCTGAGCCAAACCCTTCGAGCGCGTTGTCGAATCGTGCCAGCCTGGCGGCGAACATGTTGTAAGCAAACGCGGCGGGGATGGCAACAGCAAGCGCCGCTGCCGTCGCGATCAACGCCGTCGCGATGCCGGGCGCAACCGCGGCAATGTTCCCACTCCCTTTCTCGAACATTCCAGTAAACGCACTGATGATGCCGAGTACGGTGCCGAGCAGGCCGATGAGCGGACTGACGCTACCGACTGTCGCCAGCCACGGGATGAATCGACCAAGCTCTTCCCGCTCGCGACCACTCTCGGCGTCGAGCACCAGACGTAGCGCCTCCACTTGTGAGCCAGAGAGTCTCGCGACACGATCTGCCGTCGCGCCCAGCGCCGGTGTAGTGGCACTGAGAAACCGCGCTGCCCGTGCAAACACGGCGGTAAACGCACTCGGTGGTGCACGCTTGGCGAACGAAGCTGCTTCATCAATGTCGCGCGCCCGCTCAAACTCGTAGACGAACGCACGCCCGTTCATTTCCGCCGAACGAAACGCCCGCCACTTGGCAAACATGATACCCCATGACATCAACGACAGCGCCACCAGTAAGCCCAGGACGGCCTTGGTGACGGAGTCGCTGTCCATGATCATCGCAATCGGCGACCCCGAAAGCGGAGCCGAGGTGCCGCCGACTTGCAGCAATACAGCGGAGGTCATCGCGTGGCCGCACCGCTGCGTCGATTGGCGAAGTATTCGAAGGTGTGCATCAACCCGTCAGCGAGTGTCACTTGTGGCGTCCATCCGAGGACGGTGCGTGCCTTCACCGTGTTGAGCGCAGAACGCGCCAACTCGCCCGCGCGTGACGGCGCGTAGGCGATCGGTGTGGTGGCGTTGGATACCTGCTGGAGCGTTGTTGCCAGTGTGTTCACGGATGTTTCGATACCAGTGCCAATGTTGAACGCGCGTGCGTCGAGGCGCCCGGCGGCGGGCACCACGCGGGTGACCGAGGCGAAATTTGCCGCCGCCACATCGCCCGCATAGACGTAGTCACGCGTCTGCTCGCCATCACCGTAGACCGTCATCTCGCGACCGTCGAGCAGTCGATTGCAGAAGATGGCTACTACTCCGGCTTCGCCGTGAGGATCCTGCCGCGGTCCATAGACATTGCCATAACGCAACGCGACGGTGTGCAGCCCATGAACGCGACCATAGTACGCGAGGTAGTACTCCACACTCAGCTTGGCGATACCATCCGGCGATTCTGGGTCCTTCGACAGCGACTCTGCGCTTGGTGGCGGATCAAAGTCACCATACAACGCGCCGCCCGTGGATGAAAAGACGACACGCGTGGGGTGCTCGCTCGCCTTCACCGCTTCAAGAATGTTGAGCGAACCCAGGATGTTGCGTGTCGCGTCAAAGATGGGATCGAGCACACTGCGGCGTACGTCGATCTGTGCTGCAAGATGGCAGAGCGCGTCGAATTTGCCATTGCGCACGAGTGCGGCGGCTTCGGGAGTCGTGACGTCCCCCCGTACGAAGGTGGCCGCAGCCGGGATGTTTTCTTCGCGACCCGACGAGAGATCGTCGAGAATGGTGACATCCCATCCCTCGGCGACGAACCGATCCGCTACGTGCGAGCCGATAAAGCCCGCACCACCCGTCACCAGTACCGTCTTCGCCATGCCGTCACTTCCTCGCGATAGGGGGAGTCATCGCGCGCCGGCTCGTGCGCTCGGCGGCGGCACGCGACCCCACAATGTAAACATGCGCCAGCGACAATGTGTCGCTGGCGCGCGGTTTCCGTCGCTCGTTATGTGCTGCGCAAACGAGTGCCGGATTCCTCGTCCGGGAACTGGCGCTACACGCTCACATCAGGGAACGCGTGCAACGCGGAACGCAGGCTCGCCAATCGCGATGTCCGCGCTCGACTGACGCACAATCATTGCGCTGCTGCCGTGAGGCCCGCTGCGGACCACGCGTGCCACGGCGACACGCTCTTCACGTGCGGCCGCGCCAATGCCAGTACGCTTAACCAGCGCGAATTGGTCCCCTGCCTTCACGCCCTGGGCACTGCCAGCGCTCAGCAGCACGAAGGATTGCAGTGAGGGAATGGATGTGACCTCTCCTGCCCAGAGCACGCGCGTCTCCACGTCTGAGCCGACCGTTGGTTCGGCGACCGCATGCACCGACGGAAACGCCGACGCGTCGACAAAGAGCGGCTGACCCTGCTCGATCACATCAGACTGTCGCTGGACCAGCGCGAGTATTGGCTTTCCGGAGTCGACCCGCGTGACAACGAGTACTCCGGACGGAATGGCAATGCGACTGTCTTTGCCCAAGAGACGATCGGCATTGGCGCTGATCAGTCGATCCCCCACGGCGAGTGTGCGACCCGCTGGCGCTATGATCTCGACTTCGTCGGTGAGCAGAACACGCGCCGCACCGCCCAGCGTGCCTCCCTGCGGTGCACCGACGCGATGCACGATGCGGCCTGCCTGCAAGACGGAGTTGAGCGTGACGGCAAACGGCGCGGCTTCGTATTCACCGCGACGCCACGCTGGCTTCTGCCGCGTGCTGATGGCACGAGCGCTGGCGTCGACCTCTGACTGGTCCGGCACGTAGCGAATGAAAACCGTCGCCACTTCATTCTTTCCACGCGCGGCCGCGAGATCGGCCTGCGAGACGAGGCCAATGCGCCTCGCGGGACGCGAAACGTCCGGGTCAGCCGGTGACGACGCTCCGATGCCGAGGTGGCCCGCCTGGGGCGGTGACATTCGTGAGTCGTCGGCGAGTTCGCTGGCGGGGCTTGTGTACGCGTTCGTGCGCGCCGTGGAGAGTGAGGACGCCGATCGCGGCATCGCCCGCGCGACAACACGGGGCGCTATTACGGAACGCGGTTCGTGCGCCGCGCGTACCGGTGGGGCGGCATCACCCTTCCCGGATGTTTGTGCAGCAAGCGAGCGTCCATCCGCGTTCGACGCCGAAATCGGCGCCACGACAGGTGCCGGTGACACGTTCAGCGATGGTGCTGCGGTCGCGCTTTGTGGTTTCTTGCCGCGAGTGGCCTTTGCGTCGGCCACGGCGGTCTTCGCTTGCGCTGCGTCACGGTGCGCGAGGTTCACAACGGGAGTCGGCGCGGGTGTTGCCGTCGGATGCGCGCCACGAACAGCTTCCGATGTCGCGCCAGCATGGACCTCGGCGTCCCGCGTGCGCGCTGGTATCAGCAACTTCCGGCCGCCTGGCAACGGCTTCTTCGCCACGCCTTCCACATCGTTCCGAGACGCGAGCTTCGGCCACTCGCGACCGTCGCCATAGTACCGCTCGGCGAGCGCCCACAGCGTTTCGCCAGCGACTACGATGTGAATGGACGCGCCATCGCCCGACGCGACGGTGCGCTGTACGGCTGCCGCCGTCTGCGCGTGCACCACAGCGAGTGGCCAAACCACCAGCAACGCGAGCGTGGCGCATAGCGCGACCAACGCGCGCAACAGCGCACCGTGGACGGATGGCGCAGTAGAAGCACGGACGGATAGGTGCGGCTGGGTAGCAGCGCGCATCGGCATAGCCTCGAAGTTGGGTTCCAACGGAACGGTGACGCCCTGGACGCGAGCGGCTCCGATGGGAGACGCGCGCATCATGCTCACGTAACGTGGCATCCGTTACACCCATAGCTGTCACCGTTTCATTGCAGGTACGATCTCCATTACGCAAAGCCAATGACTTACCCCAACGAAACCGGCGACAGTCGGGTTAGACCGTCGCCTGCTCGTCGTTCGACTGGCTCAAACAGTGCCAGTGCACATCCGCAAAACCGCCGTCCGTTTTCTAGAACGGCAGGTCGTCATCCTCGTCCTCAAGCGCTCCCGGGAAGTCGCTGAAGTCGTCCCCCCCAGCAGCGCCTGGCGTTGCCGCTGGCTTGGATCTGGTTGGCGCGGCCGCGCGACGAGGTGCTCCGCCGTCTCCGTCGTCACCACCGCCACCGCCCGCGCGGCCACCAAGCAACATCAACTCCCGCACCTTGATCTCGGTGGTGTAGCGCGTCTGCCCTTCTTTGTCCTGCCACTGCCGGTACTCGATCTCGCCCTCGACATAGACGCGTTCGCCCTTCTTGACGTACTTCTCGACAACATCGGCGAGCGATCCCGCCTTGTTGTTCCACACAACGCACTTGTGCCATTCCGTTTTTTCCTGCTTCGCGCCGGATGGATCCGACCATGTGCGACCAGTGGCGAGAGAGAACGACGCCACGCGTCCTCCATTGCCGACGGTACGGACCTCAGGATCACTGCCGACGTTTCCAATCAGAATGGCTTTGTTGAGACTGCGACTCACGGTGCCTCCTCGCTAACGGTGGTGTAACGGGTGATGTAGCACTTTAGAAGGGTCCGCGCTCATCGCGATCACCCGAATACTGCAGCCGGTGATGATTCATTGCGTCGGACGTATTTGCACGAAAAACATCCTAAATGACGAGCCTAAGGACGAGCGCATCTTCGGTTGGGAACCGATAGTATGAGGGCCGCCTCCCCACCTGCGTAAACCCGCGTGACGCATACAAGCCACGCGCTCCCACGTTGGACAGCCGCACCTCAAGAAACATTTCGGTTACGCCAAGCGACTTCGCTGTCTCAAAGCTCGCATCAAGCAACCGCGCGGCGACGCCCGATCTGCGGCGCGTTGAGCTCACGGCGATGTTGGCGATCTCCGCCTCGTCCGCAGCGGACAGCAACACACAGTAACCTACTGCGGCATCGTTCGCATCAACGGCCACCGTCACGCGGGCATGGGTCGCGGTGATCAAATCACGAAACGCGGACACGGGCCATGGGTCGGCGAACACTGTCTGCTCTATCGCACCGAGCGCCTCGGCGTCGCTCAGCACCGCCGCGCGCAACGTGATGTGGTCCGTGCCCGCCACGACACCAGTTCGTGCCGTGACGCGCAGCACCTCAGTGGACCGGAAGCGAACGGCCATGCGTCACCTCCCACTGTACTTGCGCTTCGGCAAGTCGTCCATATGATGGCTCCCACGTGACCAACGCCACCGGGTTGTTGCGCCAATCCGTGTCAACGCGAACAATCGCCGATGCCCGCGGCACCACGACGTCACTCGTTCGCGAGGCCTCGAACAGCTCGCCCACACAGAGCTCATGCCGACCGCCTCGCATTGCCGCCATGGCAGCGTGCGACACGCGCGATACCGGGCCATCCGTCCGCAAGATCCCACCTGGGTCAATGGTGACAGGTAACGCAAAACGTTCGCCACGAAGCGCATCGGCGTGTACGAGGTATCGTCCCGGCACATTCCGTGCGGCTGCGGCAAGCAACAGTGAAGACACAGCGAACAGCGGACAGCCCGTTGCGTGCGCCAAACCTTTGGCGATCGAGGCAGCGATCCGCAAGGATGTAAAACTACCTGGCCCCGCGCCGCAGACAATCGCACCTAGGTCTCGTACCATGAGACGTGCATCACCGAGCAGCGCGATGACGGCCGGCAAAAGCACGTCGTCCCGCGACGCGCCGAGGGTGACATCCACGCCGCGCACTGCGCCGTCACAGATCAGCGCGACTGACCCAGCGGCAGTCGACGATTCGAGCACAAGATATGGCTCGCGCGCGATGCTCATTCGTTCGCTCGCACACGGAGTACGCGCCGGTCTGCATTT
>JAYSVL010000219.1:0-6071 GCA_043718595.1 Gemmatimonadaceae bacterium | reverse complement strand
TCACCGTGCGCAACGGGAGCACGGCGTCACCCGTTGCAACAGCGCTCAACGCATCGGCCATCGCGTCAATGCAGTCGGCCATGGGCAAGAGCGCACGTACGTCGGAGTCTGCAAGGAGCAGTGTTGTCATAACGCCGGTTCAGAGGATGGGGCGACGTCGTCGTCGCGACTCCAGACGACGCCACCAGAGTGGGTGACCGCGCCGAGATGGCTCGCGCGCACCGTTAACGCGTATTTCTCAAGCACACCACCACGCACTGGTGCGCGAGGCACGCGAGCGGTCAGACGCATCGCGAGTTCGTCGTCCGTTAACAGGACGCTAATGCGCCTCGCCGACGGTCGCGCGTCAATGTCGATGATGTCGCCGTCACGCAGTGCGCCAATCGGGCCGCTGTCTGCAGCTTCAGGGCTCGCGTGCCCTATGCACAACCCGCGCGTTGCACCAGAGAAGCGCCCATCGGTGAGCAACGCGACGGTTGCGCCCATGCCCTGCCCATACAGCAGCGCCGTAATGCCGAGCATTTCGCGCATCCCCGGTCCGCCGCGCGGACCTTCGTTGCGTATCACAAGCACATCGTCGGCGGCATACCGTTTTTCGCGCACTGCACGTTGCGCATCCTCCTCCGATTCAAACACGCGCGCTGGTCCACGATGCACGAGCGACGCAAGACCGGCCGTTTTGAGCAACGCACCGTGCGGGCAGAGGTTGCCGTTGAGTACAGTCACGCCACCATCGGCTGAAATTGCTCGGTGCGCATCGCGTACCACCTGTCCATCGGGCGGCGGTGAGTCAGACAGTTCGTCCGCTAACGTACGACCGGTGAACGTCATTGCTTCTCCGTGCAGGTATCCCGCCGTCAACAGCGCTTTCAAGACCACACCAGCTCCGCCGACGTAGTACAAGTCGCGTGCCAGAAATCTGCCGCCCGGTTGCAGATCGGCGAGCAACGGCGTGCGCGCAAAAACCGCCGCGACATCAGCGAGATGGAAGGCAATGCCTGCTTCATGGGCAATGGCCGGGATGTGCAGCGCGGCGTTGGTTGATCCTCCAGTGGCCGACACCACCGCACACGCATTCTCCAGTGATGCGCGAGTGACGATGTCGCGCGGCAGCGGCGCATCGCCAAACACGGCGCGCATCAGCTGTTTGGCAGCTCGGCGCATGAGCGGGGCGCGCGCGCTGAACACGGCCGGCACCATGCTTGAGCCAATCGGCGCGAGACCAAGCGCTTCGGACACCATCCCCATCGTGTTGGCCGTAAACTGACCAGCACATGCACCGGCGGTGGGAAGACACGCGTGGCTGATCTCTGCGAGGTCGTCGCGCGTTGCGGTACCCGCGAGGACCTGACCAATGGTTTCATACGTTTCACCAATATTTGTGTCGCGGCCGCGAAACTGACCGGGCAGCGCCGCGCCACCGTGCACAAACACGCCCGGTACATTACATCGCACGATGCCCATCATCAGCCCGGGCAAGTTCTTGTCGCAACCGCCAATGGCAAAGATGCCGTCCCACTGATGGGCGCGTGTGGACGCCTCAACACTATCGGCAATCAATTCACGCGACACAAGGGAGAATCGCATGCCCGAGTGCGCGATGGATAATCCGTCCGACACCGACACCACGGGGCATTCGTGCGGCATACCGCCCGCCGCATAAACACCGGTCTTCGCGTGCTGCGCTTGTTCACGAAGATTGAGGTTACACGGACTCATCTCGCCGCCCGTGTGAAACACACCAACGTGGGGTCGCACGATCTCGTCGTCGTCCTGACCGAGCGCGTAGAGAAAGCTCCGTGTCGGTGCGCGCAGCAGACCATCATGCATCGTCGCCGAACGAAAGCGATGCATCATCGCACCTGCACCGGCAGCGCGCCCGTATGTCGCGTCGTCACAACCGCTCGGGCGCTGGATGTTCAAACAACTGCATGATGCGCCCGATATCCGCGTCGCCACCAATGTCCTCGCGCTCGGCGGCTTCGCGATACAGCGCGGCAGCGCGTGTCGTCATCGGTGCGTGCGCGTGGTACACCTGCGCCAGTCGCGCCGCCTGCTCAATATCTTTCCGAAAGGTGGCAATCGCTCCCACCTTGGGTGTGGTCGTGTGTTGCGCCATGCGCGGTCCAAAGAGCTGCAACGGCAGTGAGTCAGCAAACCCGCCGGCCAGCGCAGCCGGTAGCCGGTCAGCGGCGATGCCTGCGCGACTGGCAAATGCCAACATCTCGGCGATCACCAGGTTGTTACAGGCGACGATCATCTGGTTGCACGTCTTGGCAAGCTGGCCTGCGCCATTCCCACCCATGTGCGTGACACGCATGGCGAGCGCGTCGAACACCGGCGCTGCCCGCGCAATGTCCACGGCGTCGCCACCGGCGAAAACGATCAACCGTCCGGCACGAGCCGCTGGCAATCCGCCAGACACCGGTGCATCCACCCATCGCGCTCCGGTCGTGTCGCGAAGTGTGGTGGCCATCGTCACCGTGGCATCCGGTGCGATGCTTGAGAAATCCACGACAAGTTGTTCTGCGCGCATGCTGGCGCCGATGCCATGTGCACCGAACATCACGTCACGCACCGCGGCAGTGTCCGTCAGGCAGAGGCAGACCACATCACTGTGCGCCGCGAGTTCCAGCGGTGAGGCGCACGACGCGGCACCACGTGCGACGAGTGGTGCCACCTTCTCTGGCGTGCGGTTCCACACCGTCACCGCAACACCGCACTCCAGCAGACGCTCGACCATTGGCGTGCCAATAAGTCCCGTGCCGATGAAGCCGACGCGCACACTACTGCCCGCAGAGACCACGCTCATATGCACTCGTGCTCAGCGTGCATGCAAATGCAACCCGTTGTCCAGCCTTATCACTTCGCCCGTCATGCCTGGCGCGTGGGCCACCAGAAAATAGGCGAGGCGCGCCACTTCGTCGCCGTGCAGCAATCGCGGCAACGCCTGGGTTTGCATGTACTCATGCTCAACACGCGCCAGACTCTCCGCATCGAGCACGCGACTCGGCAGACCTCCGGCAACGTAACCCGGCGCGATCGCGTTCACGCGAATGGCCGGCGAGAGTGCGCGAGCCAGCGAGAGCGTCAGGGTGTTCACCGCGCCTTTGCTCGCAGCGTAGGCAACGCTCGATCCCACACCGTGCAAGCCCGCGATGGACGAGATGTTGATCACGGCACCCTGACCGCTGCGGCGGAGTGCAGGCGCACACACCTTCGTGATGCGGTACATGCCAACGACATTCACATCGTACGTACGGTGAAACTCGTCCGCATCAAGGGCATCAAGGTCGGCGTGCTTGATGAACCGCGTGGTGCCAGCACAGTTGAGCAGCGCGTCGATGCGTCCAAAATGTGCTTCCAGGCTGCGCGCCACGCGCACGCAGTCGTCGCCGAGGGTGACATTCAGCCGCTGGACGAGCGTCTGGGCACCGTCCGCAGCACAGCGCGCAGCCACCGCGTCGGCATCAGCGTGCGTGGCATCGTCCAGATAGCAGATACCAATGTCCCAACCGTGGCGCGCGAAGTACGCAGCGCACGCGGCACCAATGCCTGAAGCAGAGCCGGTCACGAGGCACACCGGGCGTGTGGAGTTTGTCATGTCCACAGCTTACAACTGGAATCAGCGAAGCACTATCGCCGCCGCGCATTGCAACACGGCGCCACGCGGTCTACGCGGCTCGCGCCACCCGTGCTGCGATGTATGCGGCACGCGCAACCAGTGACGACGTTCGCCGGCGCGCCGCGTGTAGGGCTCCGCTCCGCGCGATGGCGGGCGTGAGTGGCATCAATGCCTCGGCGCGCAATCCCTCCTCAAGCAACCGTTCCTGCACAGCCCAGCGTAAGGCAGACCCGAGCACGCGGCCACGCCACGCCAGCAACCCAACCACATCGCCTGGGGACTTCGGTGTGAGCGTCGCGGGAATTGGCGTTCCTGCCAGCGATGCGGCAACGCCGAGCCACCGACGAAGGCGTTCACGCGACACCGGTTGCTGCGTCGCGTTGTCACACACTTCGTTGGCCTGCATCCGCTCGGCAATGCGCGTCCAGTCGATGATGGGTGACTGGGCGAGAATGGCGGCGACGCCGAGGAAGCCCTTGAGGTAGTAACCGCGCACGCCGTCTGCCACGCCGTGCGACAACGCTTGCCAGACAAGCTCTGTTGCGTTGGGGACGCTGGTGGCTACTCCATTCCACTCCACACAGTCGGGGAGTTCCGTAGCGCGTCGCCACGACTCAGTGGCCGACACCGACATGGCCGTCGTCGTGTGCAGCTCCACCACGACCTCATTCGCATCGGTGAGCACGGGCCGGTGATGATCCGCCGTCCAGGTCTGATTGTCATCATATACGCGACGAAAACCGTGCTGACAGAGGAGCTGCCACGCTTCGTCGGCGCGTGATTCCGGGACGAGCAGGTCGACGTCGGATAGCTGTCGCGCGTCCGCGTACGGATAGAGCTGTGTGGCGGCGCGACGAGCTTGCCCCTTGATGAACGCAACGGGAATGGACGCCGCACGCAGGCGAGTCAGCACAGCAACGGTTTGCGCATCAATGCGCATGTTGATGACCGAAGCTTGCCGCACCATCGCCCGCAGTTCGACGCGAAATTCGTCGGGCAACGTGATTCCGAGCGCGTGCAGTCGACGAGCGAGCCACGCCCCCGCGCCCTCGAAGGTGACAAGACGGCCCAGGCCGCGAAGATCTGTTGTGCTCCAGCGTTGCTGCAGCATCTCACGCGGCGAGTCTCCGGTGAGACGCAGCGTATCGACAAGCAAGGCCGCCGCATCACGCATCACGCCGTCGTCGACGCGGACTCGGGGAACGCAGCAATGACGGCGAACGTCGCGTACGTGCTCGCCGGATGCTCGAGATATGCCTCGCCGTCACGTACCAGCCACGCATGCGCAGCGAATGAGCGATCAGGTTGTCGCTTGACACCCACCCGCAGCACAACGTCCTCGCCGGCGTAGCGGAGCAACGCATACAACACGGCCGCTCGCTTCAGGCAGGTAGAGCGCCACGGCCAGGGTAGGCGTGTCAGCCAACGATCCACTTCAGCGGCGAGGTCGGTCGCTGTGGGTGAATGTTCCGCTGCACGTCGGCTGCGTACGTGGGATGCCAGGCGTTCGATCGAGACCAGATGCAGCACTGGCGGCACCGTGCAGATGAGCGCCAGCGCAAACAGGCGCCACCGCAGTGGTAACGGCGCCGACATCATGCCTGTTCAATCACCAGCGCCGATGCTAAGCAGCGGTCGAGGAAGGCGCGCACGCTGTCGGCGGCACGCGCGCGCTCGACGTCATAATCGTTGGTTACCGCGTCGACAACTTCGTCAAACGTTTTTGGTTCGGCAATCGCCTCGAGAATGGTCAAGCCCGTTTCGGTGACCGTGAAGTAGCTCCGCGATCCCATGTGCAGCACTACTCCCTCGCCTTCGAGCGCGGTCAACCGAATGTCAGTGTGCCGTCGAAATCGCGTGGTCATGCGATCAGTTCCTCCAATAAACCGGGGTGCGTGAAAAGGTCGGGCCCCAGACTCAGTTCGTAGCAGCGCGATTGCGCGGCAACCTGGCTCAGGACGTTGAGGTGTTCCTGCGCAAATGCGGGTTCGTACAGCATCCACGGGGAAGAGTTGAGCAACTGCGCCAGCGCACGGCGAGGTACGGACGGCACCATTGCGGTGCGTGCGCCAATGCGCGTGAAGGCGATGATCTCCGGCACCACCATCGACGCGCGCGTCGCGCCGAGTTCCTCGGCCCAGAACCCCGTCTTGTCGCGTTGTGGTATCGACAGTCCGCCTTGCGCGCCAAGAAGTGCCCGCCCGCCGTCTCGCAAGGCGATCTGCGACAGAGCACCCACGACGCCGATCCGATCGCCTACCGGGGCGAGGAAGCCGGTGTCGTCCGTTGCAACCTGCCATCCCCTCGTCGCAAGCAGGGCGCACGTGGTTGACTTGCCACTGTTCGAGTCGCCGACCAGAAGCCACCCTCTGTTGCGCGAGTCAACCAGCGCCGCGCCGTGCACATGGAACCAGCCAAGTCGGCGCAGAACAAAGATCAGGAGCAC
>JAYSVL010000218.1:0-20575 GCA_043718595.1 Gemmatimonadaceae bacterium | reverse complement strand
CTACCGGTAGTGCGACCACGACGGTCTTTTGGCTGCAGTGGAACGAGCGGCGAGGCGTTCGTGGTGGTGGTTGAGGTGGACGGTCGGCGCAGTGCCGTGTTGGTCGACGCCCTTGTTGGCCAGCACGACATCGTGGTGAAGCCGTTCGACGCACCGATGACAGGTGCACGATGCTTTAGTGGTGCTACCGTGCTTGGTGACGGGAGGCCAACACTCATCGTCGATCTGGGAAGTCTTTGTTGACGTGCGCACAGGAGTCGGGATGCAGGCGGTGAGGTCGCTTAAGAGCATACAGCTCGATGCGTTGCGTGAAACGGCCAATATTGGCGCGGGTCACGCCGCCACGGCGTTGTCGCAGATGACGGGCAGCACCATCATGATCAAGGTGCCGTCGATTCTGGTCGCCAGTGTTGACGAGCTGCCCACGCAAGTCAGTCCGGCTGAAGAGCCCGTGGCGGCCGTGTTAATGCACATGCTGGGAGATTTGAGCGGCCGGACGATGCTGGTCTTTCCGCGACCCACGGCGACGCGTCTTGTGGAGATGATGCTTGGCCGTCGCGCCGGCTCGACGATCGACCTCGGTGAGATGGAAGCGTCGGCGATCAAGGAAGCGGGGAACATTCTGAGTGGGGCATACATGAATGCGCTCAGCGACTTTCTCGGCATGCTGTTGCTGCCGTCACCGCCCTCGCTGGTGATTGATTCGTCGGCCGCGGTGCTCAGCGCAGCGATCGGCGACTACCCTACCGATGCGGATGCCGTGTTGTGCATCGAAAGCGAGTTTATGCTCGTCGAGACGGCGCAGACCATTCGCGGGTTCTTCCTGCTGTTGCCTGACGCTGCATCCGTGCAGATCATGCTGCGCGCGCTCCGACTGGCCTGAGCGGTGTCGGCTGAAGCACGGGTGAACAGCGTCGCCGTCGCCGCGCGTGATCTGGCGCTGTTGCGAGGACTTGCCGATCGCATCGATCAAACAGATCCCGGCGCGTTCAACAATCTCGGCGTGCTGTATCACAGCAAAGGCTTGCATGCCGATGCCGTCGCCGTGTTTATGCGCGCGCTTGCGCTCGATCCGCGCATGCGGACTGCTGCCCGCAACCTCGAAATTGCTGCGAAGCACGAGGGCGCGTGTGACGCCTTGCTCGCGCAGCTGGATCTGCGACTCCGTCAGGATGCCGATGACACGACCGCGCGACGCAAACGGGCGCAGCTCTTTCGGCTGATCGGTCGGCATCAGGAAGCGGCAAACGAACTCGATGCGCTGATTGCTGAAGATCCGGATGACGCACAATCGGTGTTTGAGCGTGGACTGATCGAGCAGCGAGCGGGCGATTTGCGCCGCGCACAGCGCTGGTTTGAACGCGCCGCCCGTGCGGCCCCGTACGAGCCGCTGACGCGCTTGCATCTGGCCGAAGTGTTGTACCAGCGTGGACAGAACGAGCAAGCACTGCGCACGCTCGACGTGTTGCTCGCGCAAAGCCCATCGAGCGCGGATGCACATTTGCTGCGCGGGTTTGTGCTGGGCGACATGGGACGGCACGAGGCCGCGCAGGCGGCGGCCCGACAGGCGTCGGCCCTCAATCCGTCGTTGCACTCGCTGCAAGCCAACCTGTCGCTCGAATCCGGCAGCGCGGACGATGCGCCAAAGACGATGGAAGTGGCGCGTCGCGACACGCCGGGCGAGCCGGATGATCCGCTCGCCCGCTACGGCCTCGGACTCGCCTTTCGGCAGCGCGGCTACTTCGACGAAGCACGCCGTGAGTTCGAACGCGCCATTGATGTCGATGATGATGCCGGGCTCGCCCGTCACGCGATCGCGGAACTGGAATTGCTGGCCGGTGACTTCGCCGCTGCGCGTTATGAATACGACGTGCTGCTGACGAAGTACGAGGACAGTCCGCGCTACTGGAATGAGCGTGGCGTCGCGTTGCATCAAGGGGGTGACGTGGAAGGCGCCGCCGACAGCTATCGGCGCGCACTGCGACGACATCCGCGCTATGCACTCGCGTACAACAATCTCGGCGTTGCGCTCGCGCATCTCTCCGAAGACGCGGCCGCGCGCGAGGCATTTGTGCGGTCCAGCGAAATCGATCCGACATTGATTCGTGCCCGGTTGAATTTGACGCACTGGCACGTCGATCATCGCGACCCACTTGCCGCGCTGGCCTTGTTGCGCGAGTTGGTGGCCTTTCATCCCGCAGACGCAGACGCGTGGCATGCGATGGGCGCCGTGCTGCACGATCTCAATCGTCTTGATGACGCGCGCGAAGCGTACAGCTGTGCGGTGGAGTACCGACCCGACCATGCGGAGGCACGCTACGCGCTCGCGCAGGTGCTCGGCCTGCTGGGCGACGACGATGGCGCGCTTCGCGAGACGCGACATGCGCTGCGTCTCTCCCCGCGACGGGAAGAGTCGCGACTGACGCTCGGCATTGATTTGCAGTACGAGTGTCCGGAAGCCACGGGTCGTCTCGACTTGCTCGCATTGGAAGCGTTCACGCCGCTCGAGGGAGTGCGCGTCGACGAGACGATGGTCAAGGAGCTGCTGCCCGAGCCGGACATCAGCGCGACCACGGAACGTGGCGCCATGGCGCAAGCGGAACGCGGTTGTGATGTCGCCGAAGGGTTTGCGCTGCGCGGTCTGCATGGGGAAGCACGTGAGCGATACGAAGTGGTGCGCAAACTGCTCGAGTCGTCGCGTGATACCGCCGGCACGCCGCAGCACACGATGTGGCGTCGGGCGGCAGTCGGCGAGGCGCGGTCGTATTGCTTGATGGGGGACGGTCACCTCGCGCTCGATGTGTTGCGCCAGCTCGGCGCGGCGGATCCGGATGATCCAGAGGTCGTGGCCTTGTTTGCTGCCGGTGCTGCCGAAGCCGCCAACCGCGGGTTGTCCGAACCGGGGATGGCGAAGCGCGCCATGCAGCGATTGCTGCGTATGGAGTCGCCAAGCGCGGCGCTGCTGCATTTCGTTGGCGATGCGGCGGTGCGAATTGGGGAGACGTCGTTCGCCATGGCGTTCTTCCGTCGCGCCATTGTGCTCGATCCGTCGCGTCCGACACCACGACTTGCCATTGCGCGCTTACTCCGCCTGCGCGGCGATCTGCTCGCCGCCAAACTGGAGTTGGTGGCGGCGCTCGCGAGTTCTCCCGGTTGGCGCGACGCCTTGCTCGAACTGGTGCGCGTACATCGCGAAGCCGGGCGTCGCGAGGATGCGCTGGCACTGCTGGCGCGGCATGTCACGCGTGCACCTTCGGATTTTGACGCGTTGCGGCAACTGGTCGATGTGCTGATCAGTCTCGACCGCGATGCGGACGCGCGCGTCATTGTCGATCGGATGCTACGTACCATACCGGACGATCAGGGTGCGCTCTGGTACGACGGACAGCTCATGTTTCGTCAATCGCGGGTGCGCGACGCGATCAACCGATGGACGCGCGTGCTCGCGCAGGACGGCGACGCGCTAGGCTTTGCCGAACGTGCGAAGGCGGCCCTGTCGAACGTTGCCGACGAGACGGGGTTGATCATGATGGACCTCGACTACGCGGGCAACGCGTCGACTGAGGATGCGCAGGCGTACGTGCACCGCACAGATATTCCGCGACGGCTGACGGCATGAGTCTGGAGGGGCGCCTCCGCGATTTGCGACCGCTTGAACTGTGTCAGCTACTGAGCTCAAGCCGCAAATCCGGCGTCCTGTTGGTTCGCGCGCCGCTGCATGCGCGCGCAATGGAAACACGTTTCGTCGACGGCGCGGTGGTCGCCGCGTCGCAGTGGCCGCTGCATCGACTGCCGTCAGGCGCCCTTGAGCCAGGCGCGCAGCAGGATGCCGCGACACCGCGCGCGATTGCTGATGCCGTGCTCGATCTGTTGACGTGGCGTGAAGGTGACTTTCGATTTGTTGCCGCAACCGGCACAGACCGTGCTCCGTCAACGTTGCGCGTGGCGCTCGAACCGCTACTCGTGGAAGCCATGCAACGCGCGGACGTATGGGAACGCGTCGCCGATCGCGTGGCCGGGCCGCGTGTCATTCCCACCTTTGTCGACGTCGATCCGCAGCAACTGCCGCTGCTCAGACTGTCGCCACAAGCGTGGGAAGCGCTGACGCGCGTCGACGGACAGCGCGATCTCGCGGCGCTTGCTGATGCGCTCGGCCGCGATGTGCTTGATGTGGCGCAGATTATCCACTCATTGATCGGCGCGGGGCTGCTCACCGTGCGTGACGCGGGCACGGTGCCGCGGCGGCACCCTACGCCACCGGCGCAGTCGCGTGCGCTGGCGGCAGATCGCGAGGGCGTGCAGGTGGGCGATCTGTGGATTCCGCCCACATCGGATCTGGTAGCCGGCGACCCCACCGTCGCCGCCGATTCCATCTTTGACCCGGTCACCGCCGGGGTGACGAGCGCCGAGTGGCATGAAGTGTCACACGGGTGGCTTACCGCCGAAATCTCCGTTGCGTCGACTTCCGGCGATCCGTCCAAGGGCACAGGGCAGGCGGGCGCGGTCGATCCCTCCAAGCGACTGGCGGCTCGCGGCGATGCGGCGGCGCGGCGTGGCGATCTGCCCGAAGCACTAACGCTCTGGAGCGCTGCACTGCGATCGGCCGAACTCGCAGGCGATGCCGACCGCATTCGGGAAGCCATCGCCCTTGCGGCTCGACTGCATGCGTTGTTGCATCCGAGTCGGTCGGCGTCCACCGTCCCGACGCTCACGCGTGCGAGCTAGGCGGGGTGGATAGACGGTAGTTTTCGCTGGAGAACGAGGAGCGGGCGCATGCCCATAGTCGATCACGCAACGCGACTGATTACGTGCAAGCTGGTCTACTACGGCCCAGGACGCTCGGGCAAGACGACCAACCTGACGCATCTACATAAAGCGCTGCCGAGCGCTCAGGTTGGCGCGTTGACGTCACTCGCCACGCGCCGCGATCGCACCCTGTTCTTCGACTACCTGCCGGTGGACCTCGGCAGCGTCGGTATGTATCGGGTGCGATTTCAGCTGTATACCGTTCCCGGACAGCCGTACTATCGTGCCATCCGGCAACTTGTCCTGCAGGGTGCAGACGGCATCGCGTTTATTGCCGACAGCCAGCGACATCGCTGGGAAGACAATATCGAGAGTTTGCAGGACATGCACGCCAATCTCGCTGAGCTGGGGGTCGATGCGCGCGGGTTGCCGATGACCATGCAGTACAACAAGCAAGACTTGCCGTCATCGCTCGCTGCCTCGGTACAAGAACTGTCCGACGCGATGAACTTTCGTCGCGTGCCGGAGTTTGGTGCCGACGCGTTGCGCGGGATCGGCGTGTTTGATACGCTCCGCGCCCTTGGCATGCGCGTGCTGCGGCAGCTCGGCGCAGACGACGCGACGAGTGGCGTTGTTTCGGCTCGCGAACCATCAAACGCAGAATCGGTACGTGTCGCGTGAGCGCATCGCTCGACGGCGCGTACCGCTTTGACCGGTTTGTCGTCGGGTCATCCAATCGATTGGCGGTCTCCGCCGCGCGTGCCGTTGCCGAGGCACCGGGCACCACATACAACCCGCTGTTCGTCTACGGACAGTCGGGCCTTGGCAAGACGCATTTGGTCGCCGCCATCGCACATGAGGCAATGGCGCGGCACGCTGGGCTGCGCGTGGAGATTCGGTCGGGCGAGGAACTCGCGGAAGAACTCCATCGCGCGATAGCGGGTGGACAGCCAGACCAACTGGCGCAGCGATTCCAGCTGGTCAGTCTGCTCATCATCGACGATGTGCAGTTTCTGACGGGACAGCGTGAAACGCAGACGGCACTCCTCCGACTGCTCAATGGATTGCAGGATGAGGGGCGACAACTTGTCCTGACGAGCGATCGTCCGCCGTCCGACATTCCGGATGTCGACCAACGCCTGTTGTCCAGACTGTCGGGCGGATTGGTGGTCGATGTTGGTGCGCCGGACTACGAAATGCGTCTGGCGATTCTCCGCAACGTGAGTCACGAACGCGCGTTGGTTTTTGACACCGGTGTGTTGGAAGAAGTGGCGCGCCTCGCCTTCGGCAACGTGCGTGAGCTCAAGGGTGCGCTAAACAAGTTGTCCGCATTCCAGCAGCTGGACGCGCGTCCGGTGGCACCGCCCGATGTCCGCGCTGTGTTGGGAGAACGACCCACCGACACGACGGCGGACAGCGGTAACGGCGAAGAAGAGTACGAGGGATTTCTCGCCGACGTATTCCAGGAAGTGGAGACGCGTGTCGAACCATGGCGCGTGCGACTCGGCGAAGCATGCGCCTTTTGGCGCGGCGCCGGGTACCGCACCACGGTGCTGGAGCGTGCGCTCGCCTATCCGGTGCGACCAGATGTCGACGGGTTGCTGGAGACATTTACCGCGGCAATCGAACACCTGCGGAACATCGAAGCGCAGGCGATTCGACTGGATCCCACGCTGCGCGGACAGCCGGCATTTCATGATCCCGAGGCTGTCGCCGAAGCGCAGTCGCTGCTGACGCGCGCGATTGCGGGCACGCAGGCATTGCCAGCGCCTTCGCCAACGCTCACTCGTGCGACGATGGAAGCGGGGAGTGCGAACCAACTGGCGCTCAGGGCGCTTGACGCCATCGTGACAGCTCCTGGTCGACGTTACAATCCGTTGCTGGTGCACGGGCCAAGCGGCGTGGGCAAGACCCACATTCTGCACGCGGTGGGCAACGCGGTGCGCGCGGCATGGCCAACCAAGGCCGTGGCGTGTCTGTCCGCCGAAACACTGGTCGAAGAACTTGTTGTCGCGATGCAATCAGGCGGCGTCGAGCGTTGGCGTGCCCGCTTTCGACTCGCGGATGTGCTCATCCTCGATGACGTGCAGTTGCTCACGGGCAAAGAACGCACGCAGGAAGAGTTGTTCCATTTGTTTAATCATCTGTTCGAACGCGGTGGTCAGATTGTGCTCAGTGCGGATCGGCCACCGCGCGAGTTGCATGGATTAGCCGATCGCCTGCGTTCGCGGTTCGAAGGTGGACTGGTCGTGGCCATGCAGACACCGGATCGTACGCTGCGCAAGCGACTGGTGCATCGTTGGGTGCTGGAAGCCGACGAAGAACCAACGGAACCGCTCGTGGCGTTTCTCGCCGATCGCGAAGTAACGAGTGCGCGTGAATTGCGTGGTCTTGTCACTCGACTATGTGCCGCTGCGGAGTTGGCCGCGGTGCCGCTCTCGCTCGACCTCGCGCAAAGTGAACTTGGCGTGCCCCGCGTTGCGTCCGCGGCACTTGAGGGCTCGCCAGTGCGTCGGCACGCATTCGGCGACGCGGATGGCAATCCAGATGACTTCTTTCTCGACCGCGAGAAAGTCATTTGGGATTGGCCGGACCTTGGTGGTCGGCTGATTGAGGAGTTGCGCTAATGGCGATTCGCGGCAACCTGTCGGAGGCCAACCTCACCGACGTGCTGCAACTCCTCGCGCTTGGTCAAAAGACCGGCTGCCTGAGCGTTGCGCGCGAGGGCAGCTTCGGGGCCGTGCATTTCGACATGGGGCGCATTGTGTATGCGGCCATCGTCAATCGTCACGATCGGCTCGGCGAGCGCCTGTTGCGCAGTGGCGCGGTATCAGCCGATGCGCTGGCGAAATTGGTCGCAGCGGTCGCGCCGACGGACGACCGGATGCTGGCCGCGGCGATGCTCGAGCGCGGACTGGTGGAGCGCGACGTGCTGGAAGTGTCGTATCGGCAGCAGGTGGAGGAGGCAGTGTATCACCTGTTTAGTTGGAGTCACGGCACCTTCAGTTTTGAAGCGGACGTGTACCCACCCGACGGCGACGCACTGGTGTCCATCAACGCCGATTCGCTCTTGCTGGAAGGCGCACGACGGGTGGACGAATGGACCGTCATCGCAAAGAAGATTCCCAGTCTTGACCTCATCTTCGAGGCGGATGGCGAACGCCTGGCGTCACGTGAGGTTGCGCTTAGCGCGACACAAGAACGGATCGCGTTGCTCCTCAATGGCGCGAACGATGTCAACGCGGTTATTGAACGATCGGGGTTGAGCGAGTTTGACGTCGGCAAGGCGATCTATGGCTTGCTGAGTGCCGGTTTTGTCCAGCGCGTTGGTCGTAGCGTCTCGAATCGCCAACCGTCGCCGGAAAGTCGCGTGGCCGAGCACCGCAACCTTGGCGTCGCGTTTTATCGGACCGGACTCTTCGACGAAGCGCAGCGCGAATTTCAGCGCGTGCTGGAGTTGCGATCGGCCGACGTCAGCGCACGCTTTCACCTGGGACTGATACAGCTGCGACGTGACGAGTGGGCCGACGCGGTGGAAACGTTTCGTCGAGCAGCAGCCGAGCCGGATGCGCCGGCGCCGGTGTTTCACAATCTGGCCTATGGGCTGGAACGCATGGGAAGGCTGGACGAAGCAGCCATGGTGCTCGCAGAAGCCGTGCGGCGAGCAACCACGTCCGATCCGCGCACCGAGCTGTCGCAGGCGATGGTCGCACTCGCGTCTGGTTTCCTTGCCACTGCCGAAGAACGATTGCTCGCGGCGCAAGCCCAGTGGGGCGCACGACAACCATCGGCGGCGTGGTACCATGTGGCCGGTCTAACGGCGGCTCTCGCGGGGGATCTCGGTCGGGCCATTGCCGTACTGGAGGAAGGCATCGCCGTACATCCGCACGCCGCGGTGCTGCACAACAATCTCGCCGTTGCGCACGAGCGGCGTGGGAGCTACGAACTCGCCGCGCGCTCGCTGGAACACGCACTGCTTGAAGATGCGAATCTCGTGCATTTACACAAAAACCTTGGCGACTGTTACTACCGCGCGCAGCGGTATGATGACGCGTTTGATGCGTTCACGCGGGTCATCCGACTTGTTGCCGGACATGGTGCGGATGTCCATCTCAAGTTGGGCAACATTCGGTATCGCCGCGGTCTATTCGCCGATGCGCAACAATCCTGGGAGCGCGCGCTGATACTCGAACCGACGAACCGCATTGTGCGGGCCAATCTTGAGTCGCTGCGTGCGCGAAGCGAGCAGGGCGCGACGTTTGCGTTTGCCGTGGCCGGAGACAACGGGGCATGAGCGCCGTGGCGCACACACAGCCGCTGCATGACGGGCGTCAGCGCGTGCTTGTCGTCGATGACAGTGCGTTCATGCGCGCGCTGGTGAGCGACGTGGTGGCGTCGAGTGGCGAGTTTAGCGTCGTCGGCACGGCGCGCAACGGACGCGATGCGCTGCGTCAGGTGCACCTCCTCAATCCCGACATCGTGACGCTCGATATCGCGATGCCCGAAGTGGATGGACTGACCGCGCTGCACCACATCATGATGGATAGTCCTCGCGCCGTCGTCATGCTGAGTGCCGGTGGTGCCGATGGTGGCGTGGAGGCGACATTGCGCGCGCTCGAACTGGGGGCGATTGATTTTGTGCGCAAGCCGTTCGGCGCGATCAGCATCGACCTCAATGACGTTCGCGAACGATTGCTCAATGCGCTGCGCGCGGCGGCTCGCAGTAATATTCGCGGTGTTGCACGCGGCGTGCAGCGCGGGCTCCCGATCAACGGCGAGTCGTGCACGCCGATCGCGCGGCTTGAGTTGGATCGCAAGCTGCACCAGCTGATGCGCGCCGGTGACCCGATGCCTGCGGCAGCAGCGGTTGTGTGCATTGCTGCGTCGACCGGAGGTCCGGCGGCCTTGTCGCACATCATCCCACGTTTGTCGTGCATGCCGCAGGTGGCGGTGCTGGTCGCGCAACATTTGCCGACGGGATACACGTCGCAACTCGCCGCACGATTGCATGCCGCGTCGCTACTGACCGTCAGTGAGGCGCGTGACGGCGAGGTCATTCGCGGGAGTCATGTCTACATCGCGCCTGGCGGGCAGCATCTGCGCATTGTGCGGCACATGACGACGTGCTCTGTGCAGCTAGACCGCGGTCCGCGGCACTGCGGTGTTCGTCCGGCCGCCGATCACTTGTTCATGTCGGCTGCGAAGGCATTCGGTCGGGCCGTGGTTGGCGTCGTGCTCACCGGCATGGGGCGCGATGGCGCCGACGGGCTGCGCGCGATTCGGTCCGCGGGCGGTCTCGCGGCGGTGCAGGATAGTACGTCTGCTGTGGTGTCGGGCATGCCGGAAGCAGCGCTGGGCGCTGCCGGTGCCGATTGTGTGGCGTCGCTCGATGCAATGGCGGACACCATCGAAACGTTGGCACGCCGACTCGCCCGCGCCGAATGAGCACGCCAGCCAGCACACTGGAGTCGTCGCTCGAACACAGCGCCTCAGCGCCACCGCTGGTTTTGCCTGACGGATCGTCGTTCGCGGCGAGACGGGCCGCGATCGCGGCGATGCTGGCGGCCCATCCCGCTGTCATTGAACGCGAGCAGCTGAAGCAGGACATCGTGACCTTGTTCCGGGAGGCGTCTCAGGCGGCGACAGTGTTTGCGACGTTCAAAGAGCAGGTCAAGCAGCTCGCCGAACTGTGGAAGACGGGCACGATGAGCGGGGCCACCATACCCCGTACGCTGTCCGCCGCTGATGCCGGCGTGGCGCCGCCACGCGTATCATCGCGCATCGATCATCTCGGCGCCTCGACGTTTATTGAGAGGGGATGGTCGATGTTGTCGCTGGGCGATCCAGCCGGCGCAGAAGTGGCGCTGCATCGGGCGCTGCAGCTCACCCCCGAACACGGCGAGGCCGAGGCACTTTTGGGTTGGGCGCAGATGGAGCAAGGACACTTTGAGGCGGCGTTGCTCACCTTTCTGCGGGCGTTGCGTCGCGAACCGCACAATGCGCTGGCGCACGCGAGCGTCGGTTACGTGTGTTTGCAGCGACAGCAGTATGACGATGCGGTTGATCATCTGCAGCACGCAATTCGCCTCGACAATGATCGGCGTGCCGTGTTGTATGCACACCTGTACCTCGGCATGGTCTATCGTGAGCGCCAGGCCTATGACGACGCGGAACTGTACTTTCGCAAAACGCTCGACCTGGGACCGAATCTGTTGCAAGCGTGGTATGAGCTGGGGCAGTCGCGATGGGCCGCCGGTCACCATGTGGCCGCGCGCGACGCATGGCAGCATGGGGCGGCGGCAAACAAGTTCAATCCATGGGGGAAGCGCTGCGCGGCGATGATGGTACAGGTCGAACACGCCGACGATCCGTCATAGAGCGACTGACGATCTGGTACGCGGCGCAGTCGCGCGTGCTGAGGCGTGGCGCAGCTCGGCTGTGGTTGTGTAGTGCACTGGGAGCACACGCGGTGTCGGCGCAGCCCGCAAGGCTGACGGGATTGGGTGGCGACGCGGTACGTCTCGCGGCCGGTCGTTTTACCGTGCTTGCAGAACAGCGCGACGAGCGACTCGCCCGCGCCCTGCTCCTGGTGGCGCAACGTGAGGACACGTTTCCAGGTTTGCCGCGACCGATCGCGCCCGCGCTGATCGCCATCGCACCGGACCAGGCACGCTTCCGCCAGTGGGTCGGGCCGCATTCACCGGAGTGGGGCGCGGCAATCGCGGTTCCGGACGAAGGCCTGGTGGTGCTGCAGGGCAGCGCGTCCGGCAGCGACGCTGGAGATCCGGCCGTCGTGCTGCGACACGAACTGGCACATCTGGCGCTGCACGAGGCCATGGGGCGGCTGCCACCGCGGTGGTTTGACGAAGGCTACGCGAGCGTCGCTGCTGGCGAGTGGACACGCGAGAATGCTCTGGAAACCGCTGTCGGTATGGTATGGCACGCGCTGCCAACGCTCGCACAACTCGAACAGGGCTTTGACGGCGGTTCGTCGCGGGCGCAGATGAGCTACGCGCTGGCGCATCGCGTCGTGGAGGAGATGTCGATGCTTGACGCTCAACAGGGGCTCGGCAACTTCCTTGCCTATTGGAAGGCGTCAGGCAGCTTCGAGCCGTCCATTCGTCGTGCATTTGGCATGACTGGCGAGCAGTTCGAGAAACACTGGCGGCAGCAAACTCGGCGACGGTACGGCGCGCTCGCGCTGGCGACCGATCTTTCGGCCGTCCTTGGGTTTTTTGCGCTGCTGCTTGGGCCTCTTTACTGGATGCGTCGCCGTCGGGATCGGCTACGGCTGGAGGCCATGCGCGCCGTCGACCTGGCACAAGAACGCGCATTCCGTGAGAGCATGATCAGCGACTTGCTGAGCGAGGCGGCGATCGGCGACGGCTCCGTTGCGCCAGCGTCGGCGTCACCACCCGCCTCGTGAGCGCGCGTGATGTCTTACGGCGGTCCCGCGCTGATAGTTGCTGACCGACACCTGTCGCTCGCGCTCCGACATTGATATTGTCCTAGATGACTGAGATTCAGAAGAACCGCTCTCGCGCGTGGTTGTACTGGGGTGCCGCGGCTGTCGCCTTGTTGGCTGGCTACGTCGACCTTGCGCGTGGCGGCGAAACAATCGCTCCCGTGTTGCTCGTTGTCGGCTATCTCGTGCTCGTGCCGTTGGCCATTCTGCGCGGGTAGCTGCGGAACCGTCGCGATGAGTCGGTGTCTTATTAGGTGGGACGAACGTCTCGTCCCGCTGCACCTGAGGATTCGCGTGTTTGCGGCGGAAGGTTGGTGGTGGCAAGTCCGTCGGGCGAATAGCTCAGCTGGTTAGAGTGCCTGTCTTACACACAGGATGTCGGGGGTTCGAGTCCCTCTTCGCCCATGAAGAAAGCGGCGCAGGTGCCGTTGTGTCTTGCGAGGCTATCCGGTCGGTGCGAGCTTGTGCAGTCCCCACAGCGCCCGATCGGCTTGCGCACGGCCAGCGGGTTGTTCATCTCCTCGGGAGCGATCGGCGCCGTCAGGCGCGGTTCCGGGGTCCACGGCAACTAGGTGCGGAGGCTAGGGCTTTGATGTCACGGCATAAGCAGACACTCGTTGGGATCGGTCTTGCGTTCTCCGGATCGTTCGCCTTTCCCATGGCGGTCCAAGCACAGCCCAATCGCGTGCCCGACCCGAACGCAACCCGCGTTCTCGTCACCGTTTTTAGGGGCTCGGAGAAGTTGATCGGTGTGCAGGCCGCGGACGCCGTGCGCTCGAAGATGAATTCGGAATTCCCGTTCAAGCAGGTGTATGTCCTGCCGAAGGCGGATATCAACACCACTCTTGAGGCTTCGGGGTTCCCAACCGTTGAGCCTCTACAGGCACACGACGCACGCGCATTGGCCAACCTGATGCGCGCCGACGAGTACGTCACCGGGTCGGTCGTCAAGACGGCAACCGGCGTGAAGATGGAAGCGGCCCTTGTTCTTGCCCGAGACAACGCACTCGTCCAGCCACTGGGTGTGTTTGACGGCGCCAACATGAATGCCGCTGCCGGGCTTGTGTCCAAGGAGCTCAAGGAAGCGCGCAAGCAGCTCGACTTTGAAAAGAAGTGCGTCAACAGCGTGCGCGACGGCAAACTGGATGCAGCCGCCGATTTCGCCAAGCAAGGCGTTGTTGCGTATCCCAAGGCCACGTTGGCACGCGTCTGCTTGGCCAACGTCATGTCGCAGCAAAAGGCCACGCCCGATCAGATGCTCAAGATCGCGCGCGAGATTACCGACCTCGATCCGAAAAATCGCTTTGGACTGCAGTTCCTCGCGAACGCGTTTCGGGCGCTCAATCAACCCGATTCCGCAGTTCGGGCGATGACCACCCTGCTGTCCACCGATCCCACGAATCCTCGCCTGCAGAAGGATGTCGTCGAAGCGATTGCGCAGCTGGCGAATCCAAGGGTTGCTCGCCCCATTGTTGACTCGGCAGTCGCGCTCAACCCGGGAGACCCGGACCTGCTGCGATTGCGCTGGCTGATTTTGCTCGCCGTCAAGGACTATAAGGAAGCATTCACGCAGGGTGACGAGCTCACCAGGCTCGACACGTCATTCGCCGATACGACCTACTTCATCCGTACGGCGCGCGCATATGCCACTGACAGTCAGTTTCAGAAAGCAGCAGAGACGGCCGCCAAAGGACTCGCCAAGTTCCCCGGACAACCCAGCCTGGTCTACGATCAAATCGTGGATTTGCGAGCCGCCGGTCAGGGACAGCAAGCGCTGGATGCGCTCAACAGGGCAATTGACGCAAAGATCCCCGTCGAAAATGGCGGGTTCATTAAGCTCACGCTGCTTCGCGAGCTCAACCGAAACGACGAAATCCTTCCCACGGCGCGCGCGTTGATCGCAGCAGGCGATACGAGCGCCTACATCCGCACGATGATCATTAACGTCGGTTCGCAGCAATCAACCGCGGCGCAAGCGTCCGGGGCGAACGAGGACTTTCAGCGATCCATCGCGACGTTTTTGTACGCAGATTCCGTGTCAAAGGGCCCAGAGAAAGCACGAGCGTATTATCTGCTCGGTGGCGTCTATCTCCGCTACGGTCAGCTGAAGATCAAACAGGCCGGTGAGCAGAAGTCGTGCGAGCTCGCCAAGCAAGCAAAGAGTCTGTTTGCCGACGCACAGATTGTCCTGCCCAAAGGCGGTTCGTCCAATCCAACGGGCACGCAACAGCTAATGGGCAACCTGATGCAGCTAGACCCGTACGCCGACCAGCTGATGGCGTCCTTTAAACCTGTATGTAAGTAGGGCGCAACAGCCATGCTGAAAGAACGAGCCCGCCGTCGCTTGCGACGGCGGGCTCGTTTGCATAACCGCCGGATGCGGACCCGGTGTTGGAGCGCAGTAGGAGAGTCAACCACTCCTACTGCCTATCCCGATTGGCGTGTCATCGGACACTTGCGCGAGCACATAGCTCTCAACGCCTCACATCTATTCGCGCGCATCGGTAATACACATGACCACCACACAGAGCTTCGCTTGATTTTGCGTCGTGCATCTCGCTAACATGTCGCGCCCTAACCTCAGCGAGTGAGCCCGGTCCGTACAATCCCATCCGGGCGCGCAAGCGCCTACCATGAGCCCGTGTTGCTCGCGGAAATCGAGTCCCTGCTGGCCGGGGCGACGACGATCCTCGACTGCACCCTCGGGGGCGGTGGGCACGCCGCTACGTTGCTCGAACTCGGCATGCGCGTCACCGGTATCGATCGCGATCCGCGGGCGCTCGCCGCCGCGCGTGAGCGGCTGTCGGAGTACGAACGCGCAGGGCAGTTCCGCGCGTTGCTCGGCAACTATGCGGCCCTCAATGAGGCGGGACTGGCCTACTCCGAACATTTCGGCGGGCTGCTGCTAGATCTGGGGGTCTCGTCGCATCAGTTCGACGATGTGACGCGAGGGTTCACCTTCCGCGAAGGCGCACCGCTCGACATGCGCATGGGAGACGACGCCGAGTTTGACGCCGCGGAGTTGCTCAACACGATCGATGAGGTTGACTTGTCGGCGTTGCTGCGCGCGTACGCGGACGAACCGCGCGCCGCACGACTGGCGCGCGAAATTGTGCGCCGTCGCGCGCGACGAATGTTCGCCACAGCCGATGACCTGGTCGATGCCATTCGCGCGGTACTTGGGCCGCGCAGCGGCGCGCCGGATTTCGCGCGCATCTTTCAAGCCGTGCGTATCGCCGTCAACGACGAACTCAGTGGACTGGAAAAGGCGCTGCCCTTGCTCCGTGATCGGCTCGAACCCGGTGGCGTGCTCGCCATCATTAGCTATCACTCCGGTGAGGATCGGCTCGTCAAGAACGCGTTCCGTGACTGGAGTGCGAACTGCGTGTGTCCGCCAAAACAGATGATGTGCACCTGTCGTGGCGTCGCGCTTGGCGAAACACTGACCAAGCGTCCGATAAGCGCCACCGACGCGGAAATTGAATCCAACTCGCGCGCGCGCAGTGCCCGTCTGCGCGCATGGCGACGCGCCGCCTGATGGCCGGGGCACGCAAGGCGGCACGAGCGCCGCTCAAAGGTAGGACATGGGTCGCCCTCGGACTGCTCACCTTCCTCGCGGTGACCAGCGTGGTCGTCTGGAGACGCGCGCTCGGCGTCGCGACTGCACGTCAAATTAGTAAACTCGAAACAGAGCGGCGGGCGCTCGAATCCGCGCGCACCAAACTGGCGCAGGATCTGGGCGACGCGGCGAGTCGCGGGCAAGTGGTTGCACAAGCGCAGCGGCGATTGGGGATGCATGTTGCGGTGGAATCGCAAGTGCGCTTCCTCGCCGACTCAATGCCGCGATAAATGGGATCGGTACTGCTGCAATCGCAGGGCGTGCACGCCAGCACGCATGTGGCGCGACCGACGATGAATCGCGGCCGAACGGTTTTTGTGCACTTCACACTGGTCGCCTTCGCGCTCGCCATCATTGGTCGCGCGGCGCAGGTGCAGCTGTTTCAGCGGGCGGAATGGCGCACACGCGCAGAAAAACAGCAGATTCGTGAAGAGGCGCTGGTCCCCGTGCGGGGCCGGATTCTTGATGTCACCGGTCGTGTGCTTGTCGAAACGCGCGAGCTGACGCGTGTCACCATTACGCCGAGCGAACTTCGTGTGCGGAAGTCGCTGGGTGACACGCGACGCTTGGTGCGCGACGGACTCCGTGCACTCAAGGTGCCGGACGAGATTATTCGCAAAGCGATGGATACCACGCGCAAGTGGGTCGAGCTACCCAAACTCTATGCGCCCGACGAAGTGGCTCGCTTTGCCGGCATACCTGGTGTGAGTCGCAAGGCCGTGTATCGTCGCGACCTTGCCGTGTCGCCAGGGCTGCGTGTGTTGGTTGGCGCGATGGATAACAGCGAGGTGGCGCGCGGAGGCATCGAGAAAAGTTTCGATGCCGAATTGCGAGGTGTCGCCGGGCGTCGCTCCAAGTTGGCCGATGGGCGCGGCAGCGCGTTGGGCACACCAGACTTCGTTGACGTGAGTGCGCAAGCGGGTGAATCCATCACGCTCACCGTCAACAAGTCACTGCAGGAGATCGCCGAGCGCGAACTCGCCGCCGCGATGCGCAGTACTGGTGCGAATGGCGGAGATATCGTCATCGTCGATCCACGCGACGGCGGTGTGCTGGCCATGGCCGGTGCACGCGACGGTGTTTCGGCGGTGACCAGTACGCCGCTCACACAAGCGTACGAGCCCGGATCGGTGATGAAGCCATTTCTTATCGCCCGCTTGCTGCAGGAGCAGCGCGCGACGGCCGATGAGATGATCAACACCGAAGGCGGAAAGGTCGTGATCGCGAAACGTTTGATCACCGATGAACACAAAGCGGATGCGATGCCGGTGCGTGACGTCATTCGCTTTTCGTCAAACATCGGCTCGGCGAAACTTGCCCAGCGCTGGTCGGTGCGCGAACAGTTTGAAGTACTGCGCGACTTTGGCTTCGGCAGTTTTACCGGAGTGCCATATCCTGGCGAATCGCGCGGGCGCCTTGCGTTGCCGGCCAAATGGGGCGCGCAATCGCAGGCATCGGTCGCGATTGGTTACGAGATGATGGCCACACCGATGCAGATCGCGATGGCATACGTGGCGCTCGCCAACGGTGGTGAACTGCTGCAGGCTCACTTGGTGCGACAAATTGTGGATGCGCGCGGCGCGCCGGTCTACACCATGCAGCGCGAGGTCTTGCGCCGGGTGCTCTCGCCGGAAGGCGCGCAACGCATGCAGACAATGCTCGAATCCGTCGTCGACAGCGGCACTGCCGTTGATGCCCAGTTGGAAACGTTCAAGGTGGCGGGCAAGAGTGGCACGGCGAAAGTCAACGAAGGCGGCGTCTACGTTGACGGACGCTACAATGCGTCTTTCGCCGGCATGTTTCCGGCACGCAATCCGCAGTTCGTGATCGTCGCACGACTGATGGATCCGGTCGGCAAATATTATGGTGGTGTGGTCGCCGGCAAAATGGTGAGTGGCATCTTGCGTGCGGCGGTTGCTACGCCGGATGTGGCATTCGATCGCAGCGCACTGGCGAAGGAAGCAAAGCCGATGCTCCTGCCAATGCCGAAGCCCGTGTCGTCGTCGGCGATCCTCGCGGCCGCACGCGACTCCGCACGTTTCGATTCGCTGCGCGCACCAGTGCCACCACCAGCGGCGCCGATGCCTGTGGCCATCAGCGTGAGCGTCACACTGCCTTTGCGCACTTCGCGCGTTACCGCACTGGCGCCACCGGCTATTTCTGCCGACGACAGCACGAGCATCGTGCCAATGTTGATGCCGTCCGTTGTTGGTCTAAACCTGCGGCAGGCGGTGCGAACGCTGCATGATCAGGGGTTGCGCGTGAAGGTCGTGGTGGGCAAAGCGTGGCACACGCGACCGGCGGCCGGTGCACCGGTGCGTCCCGGCATGCTTGTGGTTTTGGAAACACCGCGATGAATGCGACGCAGGTCGCGATCGCGCCGGTGATCGACGCGTTACGGGACGCCGGACTGCTCGTGTCAGTTGGCGAGAACCTGCCGACGTCCGTGACCGATCTGGTTGACGATAGTCGGCGAGTGCAGCAGGGTAGCGCATTCATCGCCGTGCGTGGACATGCGCAAGACGGTCACCAATGGCTTGATGCGGCGCGCACCGCTGGAGCAGCGCTCGCCATTGTTGAGGATGCTGAGCGAAGTACGTTGCCGAGCATTGTGGTGCGCGATGGACGTCGTGCGGCGGCCACAGCGGCGGCGGCCTTTCACGGTTGGCCGGCGCGCGAATTGGCGATCATCGGTGTCACGGGCACCAACGGCAAGACCACAACCGTTGGCTTGCTGCGGCATCTGCTGGATTCGCCGACTCGACCTGCGGCGTCGATCGGCACGCTCGGCGTGTTGCTTGGTGGTGCCGGTGCGCCGCTGCCGGGCGGTGATGGACTCACGACACCAGGTCCGGTACAACTACAAGCCCTCTTGCGTGCACTGGTTGACCGTGGCGTGCGCACGGTCGCAATGGAAGTGTCGTCGCATGCGCTCGACCAGCGCCGCGTCGACGGCGTGTCGTTTGCGGCGGCCGTGTTTACTAACCTGACGCGAGATCATCTTGATTATCACGGCACGATGGAGGCGTATCAGTCGGCCAAGTCGCGCTTGATTGGTCTCTTGTCGCGCGACGGTGTCGCGCTTGTCAATGCCGATGATGCGGCCTGGCGCACCCTTCCACGAGCGCCACGACAACTCACGTTTGGTATCGACGCGACCGCCGATGTTTCGGCGCGTGACATTGTGTTCAACGCAGGCGGCACGCGCTTTCTGTTGGTTGCGCCGGGTGGTGCGGCGACCGTTTCGTTGCCACTGATCGGCGACTTTAACGTGGCGAATGCCTTAGCTGCCGCCTCGACGGCGCTTGCCCTTGGCATGTCACTTGGCGATGTCGCGGCGCTGCTGGAGCGTTCACCACAAGTGCCTGGTCGCTTGGAGCGCGTGCACGAGCGGCCGACCGTGTTGCGCGACTATGCGCACACACCGGACGCGCTTGATCGTGCGCTGCGCGCCGTGCGTCCGTTCGTCGTCGCGGCGTCGGACGCGGCTGCGGCCGGCAAGCTGATTGTTGTGTTTGGATGTGGCGGTGACCGTGATCGTGGCAAGCGACCGGAGATGGGGCGCATTGCGGACTCGCTGGCGGACGTCGCGATATTGACCAGCGACAATCCGCGCACCGAAAACCCTGAGCGCATTCTCGATGACATCGAAGCTGGTATGACTGGTCGCGGGCATGTGCGTATCGAAGATCGGCGTTTGGCCATTGCCCACGCACTCGACATCGCAACGGAACACGATGTTGTGCTGCTCGCAGGCAAGGGACACGAGACCTATCAGATTCGTGGCACCGTCGCGTTGCCATTCGACGAGCGCGCGGTCGTGGCCGAACTCGTGGCTGCGGGACGCGCATGACGCCGCTCACGTCCGCCGGTCTCGCTTACGACGCTCCAGCGCCTGTGCGGCCGGAGACACCGCACGCGTATTGGACGATGGATCGTGTCGCCCGCGCATTGCACACGGGCCCTCGCAGTTCCGCGCCACTGGCCGGCATTTCAACGGATACACGGACACTGAAGCGCGGCGACCTGTTTGTCGCACTCGCTGGCGAACAGTACGACGCGCACAAGTTTCTTTCGGTGGCGCGTGATGCAGGCGCCGCAGCGTGTGTGATCGCCGACCCTTCGGCTGCCGCTGGACTTGGCCTGCCGGTGTTTCTGGTCCCCGACACGCTCTTGGCGCTCGGGCAGTTGGCAACGGCGTGGCGCAGGGCGTGGGGAAGGACGGTCATTGCTGTCGCCGGTTCCAATGGGAAAACGAGCACCAAGGAGCTGCTCAAGGCCGCACTCGGCCGGACACTGCAAGTGCACGCAACGGTTGGCAATCTGAACAACCGCATCGGTGTGCCGCTGTCCCTGTTGGCGATTCCGGGTCATGCCGAGCTTGCGGTGATCGAAATGGGTACCAATATGCCCGGCGAAGTTGCTACGCTCCGCGCGATCTGCGAACCCGACATTGTCGTGCTGACATCAATCGGCGAAGAACATCTGGAGGGACTCGGTGATCTCGACGGTGTGCTGCGCGAAGAGGCGGACATCTTCGACGGCGCGGCGCTGGCAGTGGTGCCGAGTGTGCATCCCGAGGCCGCAGAGCTCGCCCGCAAACGGGCGCGCAGCGTTGTCACGGCTGGCCTCGCCGCCGCCGATTGCGCACCGTCGACGTGGGGACTCGACAGCGAAGGACGCCCGTGGCTTGATGTTGACGGTGCACACGTTGTCCTGCCACTGCGCGGCGCTCATCAGGCAGC
>JAYSVL010000217.1:0-6072 GCA_043718595.1 Gemmatimonadaceae bacterium | reverse complement strand
CACGCAGGACGCGCTCATCAGCCGGGTGCTGCCGCCGTCGTATGGCGTGGTCGCGAACCAGTTGGCCAACCTTGGCCAGGTAAAGAACGCGGGCTTTGAGCTGTCGATCACATCGCAGCTGCTGCAGAAGAAAAACTTCGCCTACGATGTCAACCTCTCCGGCTCGATCAACGCCAACAAAGTGGTGTCACTCGGCGACACACCACCGCAGATCGGCACCACGTCACGCACCGTGGCTGGCTACCCAATTGCCGGATTGTGGGCGCAGCCCATTATCGGCTGGAGAGACAAGAACGGTGACGGACTGCTCACCTATTTCGCAGACACCACGAAGAACGAAGTGTTCGTCAGCCCGGACACCGTATTTCGCGGCTATGCAACGCCACCGTACCAAGCCACGCTGTCCAACAACGTCGAATTATTTGATCGCAAGGTGCGTATCGGCGCGATGTTTGATTACCGTGGAGGTAACAAGTGGTACAACAATACCGAGCGCATTCGTTGCACGCGACCGAACTGTGCGGGTCGCATGGATCTCAAGGCGGAGTTCGTCGATCAAGCGGCTAACATTGCAGCGAACGAACACTCCGCGCGTACGCTCGATGGCTACTTCCAGTCGGGGGCATTTGTGCGTTTGCGCGAAGCGTCGGTGCAGTTCACGCTCCCGCCGACAGTCGCCACCAAGCTCACACGCGCACGATCGCTGTCGGTCGTGCTGACGGGCCGCAACCTGAAGTTGTGGACCAAGTATCGCGGGACCGATCCGGAGTCTGGCTTTAACACGACCGGGGCTGGTGACGCACCGCAGGAGTTCCAGACCATCGGACCGCCGAGTTACTACGTCGTGCGCTTTAACGTTGGCTACTAAGGAGACCTGACCCATGACCCTACACAACACCAAGGGCCAGCGCCTCTCGCGACGCGTTGGGACAACGCTGGCGTTCGCGTTCGCGATGTCGGTAGTGGCCTGTCAGTCGGCCAACGATAGGCTGCTGCAAGTTGTAGATCCGGACATCATCAACCCGGGCGACGTCGTGTCTGCAGAAGCTGCAGTTGCCGTCGCGAATGGTGCGATCAACACGTTTCGCAGCATCACCGGCGGCGGCGAAAGCACCTGGATGTTTGGCGGCTTGCTGGCCGACGAATGGAGCACCAGTTCCACGTTCATCCAGAACGATGAGACGGACCAGCGCATCATCCAGGAGAACAACGGCTCGGTCACCGGACAATTGCGCAATCTCTATCGCACCCGGACTCGGGCGAGCGAGGCGATCACGGCGCTTAAGGTGGTCCGGCCTGACTTGCGCTCACTGATCGCCGAGATGTATCTCGCCCGTGGTTTCGCGGAGTATCAGCTGGCGTCAGACTTCTGTAACGGCATTCCGGTGTCCAACATCTACACGACTGACCCAGCAGACGCGACGCCACAAAGCGCGGCGCAGGTGTTCGCATACGCTGCAGCCTCGCTCGACACGGCAATCAGCTTCGCCAACGGTACGGATGCGCAGAGTGTGTTGATCAACCGGGCGTCGCGCATCGTACGCGCGCGGACGGCGTTGTCACTCAACGACTTTGCGACGGCTGGTTCGTTAGTGGCGGGTATCCCCTCGGCATTTGCGTATGTACATACGTTCTCGCTGGCCACCAGTACGAACACGTTGTGGGGGCAGGGGCTCAGCTCGCGACGGTACAGCGTGGGCGACAGCATTGAAGGGAACAGCCGCAACATCCTCGTGGCCAACGCGATTCCATTCTCGTCATCGCGCGATCCGCGGTTGCCGGTGACCATTCTCACCAGCGGTGCCATCAACGGGCAGGATGGACTCACGTATGCCCGGACCACGACCATGTGGGGGCAAGTCACTGCAGTTGACGTGGCCAATGGCGTCGACGCACGCATGGTCGAAGCCGAAGTGGCGCTCAAAAACGGCACTCCCGCGCAGTGGCTGGCGATTCACAACACACTGCGCGCCGCACCACCTCGGCTCGGTGACGTGCAGCCTGCGGTCCTAACGCCGCTCGCCGATCCAGGCACCACCGAATCGAGATTGTCGCTCAACTTCCGTGAGAAGGCATTTTGGACGTTCAGCCGCGGTCAGCGTTTGGGCGACATGCGCCGACTGATCAAGCAGTACGGCCGAACCGAAGCCAACACCTACCCACAGGGCGTACACTACAAGGGTGGTAACTACGGCAAGGACGTCAACCTGCCCGTGTCGTTTGACGAGCGGAACAACCCGAACTTCAAGGGCTGCACCGATCGCGCACCGTAACCACCGGCACTTCGCACCAACCGGCCCCCGAACCGCATGTTCGGGGGCCGTAGTTTTTTGTAGAGACCAGCTATCCCGTTCATCAGACGTTTGCACACCAGCATATTTCGTTCGCCGCGACGCGGCGCGACACACGGCATACCTCAAGCAACACCCTTGCATACCACAACGGAGAACACGATGTCAGTGAAGCAGGCGGAAGCGACATGGAATGGTACGCTCAAGGAAGGCGCTGGCACCATGAAGCTCGGCAGTACAGGCGGGGACATGCCGTACTCTTGGGCGTCGCGGTTTGGCGACGCTGCGCTCACCAATCCGGAAGAACTCATTGGGGCCGCACATGCCGGTTGCTTCAGCATGTTCCTCAGCGCGCAACTTGGGAAAGCGGGCTTCCCGCCAACAACGGTTCACACCACCGCGAAAGTACACATCACCGACGGGCCGACGATTAGCCGCATTGAGTTGACGTGCGCAGCGGTTGTGCCTGGCATCGCCCAGGCACAGTTCGATGAACTCGTGGCCGCGAGCAAAGCGGGATGTCCGGTGAGCAAGGCGTTGGCCGCCGTGGGTGACATTCAACTCCACGCAACCCTGCAACACTGAAAACAAGCCGCGAACAACAAACAACTGGCCGCGAATTACGCGAAAACGCGAATAAAGACAAAAACACAACCAAAAGAGTTGTTGTTTTTGTTCAATTCGCGAGTTTTCGCGTAATTCGCGGCTGCAGTTTTTGTTGGTTGTTTATTGGGGTGCGATGACGTAGTCGATAAGCACACCGTTTACAAACGATGTGATCACTTTCTTGTCGTCGAACAAGTAATTGCGCGTGACCACCGTGAGTGTTCCCTCTTTTCGCTCATTCGCGGTGCTCGCGGGACCAAACAGTTCTTCAATTTCCGGTACGGTCATCCCCTTGCGAATCGCCAGCATGGGATTCGCGGTGGCGGGCGGCGCTACCGGTAACGGAGCACCGGCAAGAGGCCCACGCGCGGCACCTGGTGCGGCGAGTATGTCCGCGTATGGTGCGAGAGCGGCACGCACCGCGTCGGGCGTGAGCTCGGTTTCCGCGATGCCGTTTTTGTACCAGAGATTGAAACGGCTGCCGGCTTCGGCACGCTTCACTCGCAAGTTGGCTTCGCGCGCCTCATTGGCTTGCGCGGCCAGCGCACGATTCTGGGTGTTCTCGCGTTCGCGGCGCGAGCGTGCATTGTCGAGTTCCGTCTGCATCCGCTTCTTCTGATCACCATTCGCGGTCCTAATCGAATCGCGCAGCTGCCGTTCGCGCACGGACTCGCCCTGATCGGAGTACGACACCGCGTTGCCGGTGTTGTCACCAAAGGTGCCGTATCCGCCGCCGCCAAGTTGCACCTCAATGTGATCTTTCTTGACGACCACCTTGGTGATCATGCTTTGTTGCCCAGGCTTGAGCGCAGTGCCGTTGTCCTTGAGCCGATTGGCGACTTCGCGCCAGTCCACCGGCGCCGTCTCACGCGGAAACACATCAATGCCCCTGGCCGTTGCCGGCATGTCGACCTTCGTCACGACCGCCCGACCTTCAAACGCCGCGCGCAACGCATTTTCTGTTTGCGCCTGCGCGCGCGACGCAGCCGTGCTCCATGCAAGCATGCTCACCGCAATCGCGAACCTCATCTCACGCATGCTACGCCCTCCGTTCGAGTGGATCCCTCGTCCACACCGGTGGCGAGGCAACCGAAACCTACCGCCAACCGGTCGCTATGGCACGAAGGTGGTGACGAGTGCTTTGCGGGCGTCAATGTGCGCCTTAAGCGCCGGAAGTGCGGCGTTGAACTGCGCGGCGCTGGTGTATGTGTACCCGGGCTGCTCGCCGTTGGCGCCGATCACGAACGGCGAGATGAGGGCCGTGTAGCGTTCAAACATGCTGCCCACGGTGGCCGGGCTGAGTACGGTGGTGTTGAACGTCTTGAGATGCGATTTGTAGCGCGTCACGTACACGGAGTCGTCGGCGACGTAACGCAACAAGGGCCACGTCACGGCTACCTCGTTCATGCTGAACGAGAGACCCCGTCCCGGACCAACGCCGCCACCGCCACCACCGCCACCACCGACGGTACCAGTAATGCCGGGACTTCCGGTAAGCGCCTCGTTGTGATCCCACGGAATCCAGGTGAGTTTCTTCGTCGGCGAATTGTACAGGTAATAATTGTGTGCGATCGCGCCGTACACATCCCAGTTCACGAGTGTGTTGTTGACCGCGAGCCACTTCAGGAAATGGTCCACGTTAAACACGTTCTCAAGGTTCCGACGCCACTGCGCGGCATCCGTCATTCGTAGCGGACTATTGAGTTCGGTGATGAACGTCTGCACATCGGTAAACGCACCGGTCTTGTTGTTCTTCTTCTCGAATTGCGTTTCGACAAACGTGCGAAAGTTTGATTCCGGCTTGTAGATATTGCCCTTGTCTTCGCCAAACTGATCCTTCACCATCGTATCGTCAATGACTTCCACTGCCGTGTACAGGCCGCAGTACTTGAGCCCTTGTCCAAAATCGATGAACACGCGATAAAACGCGGTCTGCGCAGCTGGTACGCCGGCCAGTCGCAACAAATCGGCCATGCTCTTTTCACGAATCAGCGACGGATCGGAGCGTCCCGGTGAGAACGACAACTCCTTGAATCCGTAGAAGCGCTGGTTCTTGATCGCCGGATACGTGTCTTCCCATGAATCGAGGTTGAGGCGGAACGGCAGCTTGTAATTGCCGTCACCCCACGCACTGGTGAGCGTAGAATTACCCTTCAAACGAAAACCCACCTTCTTCCATGTTTTGCCGTTGTACTTGACCGGAGCGGCCACGTAGTCGGGGTCATCCTCGGGGAACCCGCCGCCAACACCGCGCCGCGCCCCAAAGTCAAAGCCATAGAGCTTGGTCATGTCGGCGCGAATACTCGCCCACTGCGTTGTCGTAAGCGTGATCTCCAGTGTATTCACCGCCGTCTGCGGAAACGTCGTCACATAATTTGGCGTCACCTGACCGTGACTCGCTTCCGTCCAGTCAGGGTTATAGATAGCGGGTGCCGATGTCGAATCGCGCTCGGCCACCACACTGGTCGCGCGAAACATCGTTGTCACCGCCGTCCCTTTCACCGTCGCGTTCACCTGCACGAATCCGGCGACGGCACCGAGCGTCAGACGCGCAAATGCCTCGCCGTTCACATCGGTAAGAGCACTCCCCGGAGAGACCGTGGCCGTACCACTCGCCACCGCAAACACGATCTCACTACCGGCGACCGGCGCGCCGGCGGACGTGAGCGCTTTGACGGACAGTGTTGTGCCGAGCGTAGCGCTAAGGTTGCCGGTTTGATCATTGCCGCTGGTAACCGTCAACGTTGCCGCCACCGGTAGCACCACTGGCGGCGTCACAACCACCGGCGGCGTAGTGACGGGAGCGCTCTCCCCGCCGCACGCGGAAAGCACAACGCACAAGGTCACCGCGACGGCGCGAACGGATCGAAACACGAGTGAGGTCATAGAGATCACCAGGGCGAATGTTCGGCAGCGGAACACGTGGCAGGAATTGACGCGGACCGCGGCCGCAGGTCCAGAGCAGCACGTCCGAGCACAACAAACTGACACCCGTCGGCCGCCCAACCCCACGGTGTCTCCTTGAACGCAAGCTCGCAGCTCACAGCTGACCTCCTCAGGGCTCCCAGCGTGCCGTTCTTATAGTCGGTCCATCGACAAATCCCGCGACAGATACGTTCGCGCGGCAGATTTCGGCGGCGCGTGTTGTCACGTCCGTGGCAGCATCCGCAGAGTC
>JAYSVL010000216.1:0-6074 GCA_043718595.1 Gemmatimonadaceae bacterium | reverse complement strand
GTGGGCGCATTTCATGATCCACGCGCGGTCGTTATCGATCCCGACGTGCTGGCCACATTACCTCGTGATGTGCTGCGTAGCGGGCTCGCCGAAATGATCAAACACGGCGTTGTTGCAGACGCCACGTATTTCGACACGATGTTGGGTACGCTCGACTCGATTGCCGCTTATTCCGCGCACGCCGCACCACTGCCGCAGCTCATCGCCGATAGCGTGCGTATCAAAGCCACTGTAGTCGCACACGACCCGCATGAGGCAGGCATGCGGCGAATACTCAACTTTGGCCATACGATCGCCCATGCCATTGAGCGCGACTTGGGCTACAACATTTTGCATGGTGATGCTGTGGCGATCGGCATGGTGCTCGAAGCCGACATTGCCGAACAGTTGGGTGTCGCGAGTGCCGGTGTAGCGACAGCGATCCGCAGTGCACTCATGCGCGCGTCGCTGCCGACCGCTCTGCCTGCTCATCGCGGACTCTCCGCCGACTCGCTGTTGCGTGCCACGCACGGCGACAAGAAATCACAACACGGTTCGGTTCGGTACGCGCTGCCCCGCGCCATCGGTTCAATGGCGTCCGCCGACGGCGCATGGTCCATTGCCGTGCCAGACGCTGACGTACTGGCCGTGCTCGGCAGAGCTTGCCAGGGATTGTAGACAAACTCTACCATACAGAACCCCATGGCTTCGTTGTATTGTCGGGATCAGTTCGGTATGGCCGCGCATGAGCAATATTCGCACCACTTGTCGCGTTGGCTGCGCGTGGAAAACTGTGTGGAAAGTTGCAAAAGTTTTCGTTGACCGGTCAGAACCCCGCCGTTATCGTGGCGGTCCCACCACCCATCGGACGGCAACACGGTCCGATCACCCGGCAACGAATTGGAGAGGGCGCGCATGCCGTCAGCGACCGCCAGCAGATCCACTGAGACGCGTTCTCAGCGTGGATTCTTTCGCTCTTCACCCTCTACCGCGTTTGATCAGTACCTGCACGACATTCAAAAGCTGCCTCTCATTACAGACGTTCGCGAAGAGCGGCGTCTGGCCCGTCTCGCGCAAACGGGCGATGAAACAGCGGCGGAACGGCTGGTCACGGCCAATCTCCGTTTTGTTATCTCCTATGTAAAGAAGTATCAGGGGCACGGACTCGATTTGAGCGAGCTCGTGGCGATCGGCAACGAAGGACTGCTCAAGGCGGTCAAGAAGTTCGATCCCGATCAGGGCGTCAAGTTCATCTCGTACGCCGTGTGGTGGGTGCGACAAGCGGTGCTCAAGGCGCTCGCCGAACAGACGCGCAGTGTGCGCATCCCGCTCAATCAGAATTCGCAGCTCATTCGGCTCGCGCGCGCTGAGATGATTTTGTCGCAAGTGCTCAACCGCGAGGCGACGGATGCTGAAGTCTCCAAGCTGTTGCAGGAACCCGTCGAGCAGATTCGCTCCGCGCGACAGATCACGAGCACCGAAGTTTCGCTCGACGCGCCAGTCGATCGTCAGGATCGCGACGCCTCTACACTTGGCGAACGTTTCGCCGGTGAAACGCATGCCGACATTGAAGAGTCCACCGACTTCAAACTGATGCGCGAGTTTATCGATCGCGTCTTTCGCAAGTATCTCACCCCGCGCGAACGCAAGATTTTGTATCTGTACTACGGGCTCGACGAGGGAGCAGAAGCGATGACCCTCGAGCGCATCGGCGCACTCATGGGTGTGACCCGCGAACGCATTCGACAAATTCGCGAACGAGCATTCGAGAAACTCCGAGAATCCCCCGACGGCCACGCCTTAGCCGGGTTCTGGGGCACCGCCTGAACAAACCCTTCGCGTAACGTCGCTCTAGCTCTAAGAGTACCTGCACTCAGCTCGCAGCTGTGCCTCTGGCAGCTCCCAGCTTGCTGTTCTCGGTTGCTGTTCTCGGTTGCTGTTCTCCGTAAGAAACGGCAACTGAGCGCAGCACGCTGGGAGCCTTCTGAAGTGCAGCGTCGAACTCCGGGCGTCACCGTGGCATGAGGAAGGGCATACACCAGCACGATAAACTTCCTCGACGTTAGACTCTCGCACCCTATCCGACGACTTCCCCCCACATCCTCAGCGTCATCCGCGTTACTCCGCCGTCCTCCGCGTCAATGCTGTTCGTAGTTGCCGATGATATGCGCCGGTGCCTGCGTCAACTCTACGAGAGTTGTAAGTAAACGGGCGCCCGACGCATTCCGGGCGCCCGCTGCCTTTCCTTCCCGCAATTCGCCGCGCCCGCTCAACGCAGTAGCTTGCCTGCATGCCAATCGACTCCACCCTCGTCGTCGCCCTCGAAGCCATTGTCGGCTCCCGCTGGGTCCGACGACGAGCCGCGGAACTGGCAGCGTACGACGCTGACGGCCTGCCTGGCTACCATGCCACGCCAAGTCTCGCCGTCTTTCCCGGCACCCGCGACGAAGTACTCCAAGTCGTACGTGCACTGGCCGCCGCGAACGTGCCGTTTGTCCCGCGTGGCGCTGGCACCGGTCTCTCCGGCGGGGCACTCGCCAACGGCATCGTCCTCATCGGACTGAATCGCCTCACGCGTATCATCGAAATCGACGCGCCCAATCGCCTCGTCCATGTCGAGCCCGGGGTCGTCAACGCGAAGTTGTCGCGCGCCGTCGCCCCGTTTGGCCTGCAATATGCGCCCGATCCGTCAAGCCAAACCGTCTGCACGATTGGCGGTAACGTCGCCGAAAATGCTGGCGGTCCGCACTGTCTCAAATACGGCGTCACGCTCAATCACGTCGTCGCGCTCGACATCGTACTCCCCAACGGGGAAACGCGACGGCTCGGCGATCCTTACGGCGAAACAGACGGCTACGACCTGCTCGGCGTGTTCGTCGGGTCGGAAGGATGTTTTGGCATTGCCACGGACGTATGGGCGCGACTCGTGCCACTCCCCGATGCAATACGCACCATTCTGGCTGACTTCTCCAGTATCGATGCGGCCGCGCGTGCCGTGTCGGCCATCGTCGCCACTGGCATTGTGCCCGCCGCGCTCGAAATGATGGACAACCCGACCATTCGCGCCGTCGAAGCGTCCATCTACGCTGCCGGATATCCCATCGACGCCGCTGCCGTCTTGCTGTGCGAAGTTGACGGGTTAACCGACGGACTTGGCCACGATGTCGCCGCCATCACCGCGTGCTGTGCAGAAAACGGCGCGCGCGATGTGCGCGTCGCCAGCACCGATGAGGAACGTACGCGACTCTGGCAAGGGCGCAAAAAGGCGTTCGGTGCGATGGGTCGCATCGCGCCGTCGCTGGTGGTACAAGACGCCGTCGTGCCGCGCACGCGCCTGCCGGAAATTCTCGCGACCATTCGCGAGATCGGTGAGCGACACGCGGTTAAAGTGTGCAACGTCTTTCATGCGGGCGACGGCAATCTGCACCCCAACATCCCGTATGACGCCAGCGACGCCGACGAGTCACGACGGGTGCACGCTGCGATGACCGAAATCATGCAAGCCTGCATCGATATTGGCGGGACGATCACCGGCGAACACGGGGTTGGCCTCGACAAGTTGCCGTACATGTCCAAGTTGTTTGACGACGAGTCGCTAGCGATGATGTGCGCAGTGCGCGAAGCCTTCGACCCCGACAAGCGCGCCAATCCAGGCAAAGTGGTGCCAGTCCACGCGTGTCGTGAGTGGCACGGAACGCCAGCAGCGCGCACCGACCGCACGAGCGTACGCATGACTGGCACGCGCACGCATGTATGACTAGCACGCGCACGCGTATGACCGCACACGCGCACGCACAACTGGCACGCGCACACGCGCATGACTGGCCCGCGCGCCCACGCATGACTTGCACGCGCGCCCACGCATGACCAGCACGCACGCTCACACGCCGCAAGCGACTGACGCGCCGCAGACCGATCACGACATCGTCAGCATTGTCGCCGACGCCAGTGCCACAGCAACGCCGCTGCGCATCGTTGGCTCGGGCGTCTGGCTTGATGCCGGTCGTCCCGTGCACGCCGAGCGCGCGCTTAGTATGCGCAATTATTCGGGCATCGTGGAATACGTGCCCGGCGATCTCGTGCTCACCGTGCGCGCCGGTACTTCGCTCGCGGAGATTGCCCACGCCACCGCAGAGTACGGGCAGTGGTTGTCACTCGATCCTATCGGGCCCGACACGGGCACCATCGGCGCAACCATCGCGACGGCATCGTCTGGCCCCTTGGCGTTGGGCGCCGGCACCGTGCGCGATCTCGTGCTCGGACTGGGTTTGGTAAGCGGAACCGGTGCACAGCTGCGCGTTGGTGGCCGCGTAGTAAAAAACGTCGCCGGTTTTGATCTCGTGCGACTGTCCATTGGTGCGTTCGGCACGCTCGGTGTGCTCACCGATATCAGTGTACGACTGCACGCCAAACCCGCAGCCGACCACACGTACGTTGTTGCCCTGCCCGGGCATGACCCGGATGTGATACTGCGATCTCTTGGCCTGCGTGCGTTGTCGTTTCAGGCGTTGGAGGTGCTGGATGCGGCAACGGCGGCGCGCATCAACGTCGGTGATGGTTCTCCGTGGACCGCTGTCGTTCGCGTTATGGGCAACGCGGCGCGTGTCCATGCACAACGTGCCGCGCTGTCGTCGCTTGGTGCGATCGTCGAAGTTCACGCCAGCGTGTGGCGAGTGATGCGCGACGAAGATGCCGCAACGGCGGTCGTTCGCGTCACCGCAGCGCCGTCTGCGCTCACGGACACCGTCACGCGCGTTGCGAATGCACTGGCCACCGCCAACTGCACCGGCGCGCAGCTCCGCGTAACACCACATCGTGGGAGCGTCCGCGTGTGTATCCCAGATACGATCAACGGCAGCGCGTCAACGCAAGGCGCGGTTGCGCTACTCGTCACGACGCTTCGCGCGCACGTGACACAAGGCAGTGTCATTGGCGAACGGTTGCCGCCAAGCGCGTGGGAGCCGTTGCGTCCGAACGCCCCAGATCCCATTGCCGAACGGATCAGGGACGCCTTCGATCCGCATCGTGTGCTCAATCGCGGCATACTTGGAGAGTACGTCGCGTGAGTACCACCGTCAGCGCGGTGCATCGTGCAACGGCGAACGCGATGCCACAGCCGTCGCCACCGACGCATCCTGGTCCGAACCCAGCGCGTTGTGCGCTACCCGGCACGCCACTGGCGGATGCGTCAGCCGGCCTCGATGCCTGCGTGCACTGCGGTTTCTGCCTGCAAGCGTGTCCCACGTACGTCAATCTCGAAGACGAGAATGACAGCCCACGCGGTCGACTGGTGCTCATGCGCCGGCTACTCGACGGTGACATCGCGCTCGACGATCCGGATGTCGGCACCCACATGGACCGCTGCCTCGGCTGCCGCGCGTGTGAGACCGCGTGTCCGTCAGGCGTGCCCTATGGTGAGCTGCTCGAGGCCACACGGGCAACGATGACTGCGGCGCGAGGTCGTCCACTGGTTGCAACAATCATTCTTGCCGTCTTCTCTCGTCAGCCGCTACTCAAACTCGCGCTCGCGCTCGCGCGTGGCGTCCGCGCGACTCCGCTGCCGCGTCTGCTGGCCCGCGTGTTACCCGAGCGGTTGGCGTTTCCGTTCGCCATGCTCGCGTCCACCGCGCCGCACCTGCGCGCATCGGTTCGTGCATCGTCACCGCGCAGTACGACCACACCGCGCGTCTCGTCCACCACGGCGACCGTCGACAGCACACCCACTCCGTCGCGCGGCACCGTCGCGTTGCTTACTGGCTGCGTCATGGACGGATTGTTCGGCCATGTCAACAACGCCACAGAGCGCGTACTCATCGCCAACAGATACCAGGTGATCGCAGCGCCACGACAACAGTGCTGTGGCGCGCTACACGCACACGCCGGTGACCTGGAGGGCGCGCGCTCTCTCGCCCGCGTCAACGTGGCCGCGTTCGAGTCCGCGTTCGAAACCACCGGTGCGGGCTACATCGCGATCAACTCGGCGGGATGCGGTGCGATGGTCAAGCAGTACGCGCACCTCTTGCAGGCCGATGCGCATTGGCACGACCGCGCTCAGCGAGTGGCATCGCGCGCGCGCGACATTTCGGAGCTGCTCG
>JAYSVL010000215.1:0-2126 GCA_043718595.1 Gemmatimonadaceae bacterium | reverse complement strand
GCTACGCTGGACAACGCGCGTCACAGCGTACAAGAGCCGGGGGTCGTGCGCTTCGATGTGCTGCAGGAGGAGGCGGACGCGACGCGCTTTCAGCTCATCGAGATTTATCGCACGCCCGATGCACCGGCCGCACACAAGGCTACCGATCACTACACACGCTGGCGCGACACGGTGGAGCCAATGATGGCCGAGCCGCGACGCAGCACGAAATACCGTGCGGAGTTTCCGGCACCGGCACAGTGGGAGATGCCATCATGAGACACGCCCTTCTGTTTGTTGTCGCATGTGGAATGGCGTCACCGGTACTCGCACAGGGCGCACGCTCCGTTGCGCGTCCTGCGGCGACGATCGAGGTCACGGAGGCGTCCATCACCGACCTGCGCGCGGCCATGGCCAGCGGACGCGTCACGTCGGTGCAATTGGTCGACGCGTATCTGGCACGCATCGCCGCTTATGAACATGCGGGTCCCCAACTCAACTCGCTCATTCGACTCAATCCCATGGTGCGCGCCGAGGCCGCTCAACGCGACGCGGAACGGCGACAGGGGCGCGTACGCGGATCGCTGCACGGTATTCCGGTCATCATCAAGGACAACTACGACACCGGCGACATGCCCACGAGTGGTGGCTCACTGGCACTCGCCAACAGTCAGCCGTCGCAGGATGCGTTCGTGGTGAAAAAACTGCGCGACGCCGGCGCCATCATTCTCGCCAAGTCCAACCTGCACGAGCTCGCAGCGGGTATCACCAGCATCAGTTCGTTCGGCGGACAGACACGCAACCCGTACGATCCCACCCGCTGTCCTGGTGGTTCGAGTGGTGGAACCGGTGCCGCGATAGCGGCGAGTGTTGCGACGGTGGGGTGGGGTTCAGATACCTGTGGATCCGTTCGCATTCCCAGCGCCTTTGGCAGTCTGTTCGGACTGCGTCCCACACAGGGCATGATGAGCCGCAGTGGCATCATTCCCTTGTCGCACACGCAGGATATCGGCGGTCCCATGGCGCGTACCGCGACCGATCTCGCGATCGCGCTCGATGTCAGTGTCGGATACGATGCGGCTGATTCGGTTACCGGCGTGCTGCAGGGCAAGCCCGCGTATCGATTTGAAGCGTCGCTGGACAAGGACGCGATGCGAGGCGCGCGCATTGGCGTTCTCCAGCCGTATTTCCGCGACACCGACTCTGAAATCGCCGACACGGTGCGCGCCGCGCTGGCGGCAATGAAGGCGCAGGGCGCAATTCTGGTTGAGGTGCCGCAGGCGGACTTCGATTCGCTGATCGCGAATACCAGTGTCATCCCGTACGAAACCAAGTTCGACTTGATCACCTATTTGCGCGGTGTACCGAATGCGCCGGTGCACTCGATGCGCGAGATTCTCGATCGCGGATTGTTCGATCGCGCGCTTGAAGTGCGATTCCGCGCGGTCGACACGGTGCAGTCACTCGACACGGATCGCTATCGCACCACCTTGCGCCGCCAGACGCTGATGAGGGAGCGCATGGCGCGCATCATGGATAGCTTGTCGCTCGACGCGCTCGCCTATCCCACCATGCGTCAGAAGCCCACGCTGGTGGGCGAGGCGCAGCTTGGTACCACCTGCGCGTTGAGTGCACAGAGTGGGCTTCCCGCTATCAGCATACCGGCTGGCTTCACGGCCGAAGGGTTGCCGGTGGGCATCGAGTTGATGGGTCGCGCGTTCACCGACGTGCGATTGGTTTCCCTGGCGTATGCGTTTGAGCAATCGGGTCCGCGTCGTCGCGCGCCGTACACCACACCGGCGCTGGTGCGCGGTGCAGCACCGGTCGCGTTGCCGGTGGTGGTTCGCGCCGTGAGTGCGCGCGCGACGGCGAGCGCGCGACTCACGTACGATGCGACTCGCAGCGAATTGCAGTGGTCGGTGACGGTGTCGGGCACGAGACCGGACGATGTGCAGGCGGTAGTGCTGCGTCGCAACACGAGTTCGTCAAGCGGCTCGACGCCAACCACGCGTGTCGTCGCTCGGCTGTTGGGTCCGGGCATGCGGACCGCGAACGGGACGATGCAGTTGAGCGGGGTCGAACGGAGCGCGCTGCTGGAGGGGCGCATGACACTCGCGAGGCACGAACGATCGGGTGCGGCGGCGGTT
>JAYSVL010000214.1:0-2126 GCA_043718595.1 Gemmatimonadaceae bacterium | reverse complement strand
GCAACTCGTCGACGGTCAGCAGGTCCGTGCACGTCCCCGCCCGCTTCGTCAACTCGGCCATGCGACGGCGGCGATTGTAGTCGGCGATCGCCGGCACGTACACGCCTTTCGTGAGTCCTGCGAACGTTGGGCACTCACCGGAACGGCAACAGCGTACTCTGCGTCGTATTGGCAAACCAAATGAGCGCGTCGTAGTCGAGCGGGATCAACGTCTGGTCAAAGTACGAACTCGCTGACGCCGCAGAGTAGACCGCACCAATGGTCCGCATGCGGAGCGCCTTGTCCAGCGTGGCTGCGGCGCTGCCACCACTCGCAATGCGGCGCGCATCGAAAATCAGTCGCGGCTGGTTGGTCGCTGCGAACACCGCTTCGAGCGACGACACATCAATCGCATCGACCGTGTGTTGCACCACACCGGAAAATGCACCATTCGCGTTCACACCCACCGCGTTCAGGCGACCCAACCCAAAGGTGAAACCGAACACACGATATTGTGTGCCAAGCCGCGCGCCCACGAACGACCCCATCGCCCCAGGTTTCCGGCTCACGTGATAGTTGTGCGCCCACGCGAAGATGCGCGCTGCCGGATTCCTGTCGGCCACCCACAGCAGATTGTCCGCCATCGCTTTGTCACGCTCGGCGCCGCCGCTCGACGACGCGGCCATGCGTGCCCACTGTCGCACCAGCGTGACATACTGCTCGACCCAGTCTAACTCTTCCGCCGAGTTCGTCGCGGCCCACTGCGCGCGGCGCGTCGTGACCGTTGTCGCCAGCGCACTCAGCGAGTCTGCGCAGGACACGCGTTGGATGGCCGTGGTACCACTGAGGTAGCGCGAGCTCGCATACAGACCAGACGCATCGCGCGCTGGCGCGAGACAGCTCACTGTGGTGCGCGCGCGCTGGCCGAGTGTCGCGTCAAGGCGCGTCAGTGTGGAGAGGATGCTGTCGACGGCCTGTTGCGGCGACTGCATGTCAAAGCCGACGAACCGCAACTGGGGCGCACTCGCGCGCACATTGTACGCGCGCATCCACTTGACGAGGTCCAGCACCTCCTCGGTGTTCCACGTCCAAAAGTACAGATTCGAGAGGAGCTTTTCCGGGTCGCCCTCCCCTCGTGTGACATAGCGATCCATCGCGCGCGACTCGGGCATCGTGGCTTCGATGGTGAAGTGTGTGAAGCCCTGTTTCTCTACCAGATATTCGAACGTACGATGTTTCATGCGAAAGAACTCGCGCGTGCCGTGGGTCGCTTCGCCGAGTGCCACAACTCGCGCCGTTCCCACAATCGTGCCAATCTCCTCCAGGTCGTCGAAGCCTGATGTTGGCGCGTCGGTGACGAATGGGCGGGCGTTCGCACCGAGCCACGCAACTGTCGCGGTGTCGGCGATGGTCGTGGCATTGCTCTCGAAATCGAGATTGGACGGCGTCGCCGAGTTGCGCAGGTATGTGTTGGTCTCGGTTACGCTGTCCGCAGTCGTCGGCGCGCGCATGGGACTGCGTGACGTGGGAACGGTCGTGTCGACGATTTCGAATTTCACGTCATCAATGCGCACCAGTCCGCGTCCCTGGAACAGCGCGCCGATGGCCACACCAACGGCATCGGCAGGCACGTCGAGTACCACGTCGTAGGGCAGCCACCCCGTGGTACCAGTGATCGGACGGCCAAAGCCGATCATATTGTCGAAGCCGAGTGTGGCCGTCGCTCCATCAACCCGCATCCACAAACCGGCGCCACCACCGGTGACCGAATCGACGCGAACATAGCCGGATAGTCGCACGCGTCGTCCGCGGTAGGAGACGGCGGACAGGCTCTGGCCGATGGTGGCGAAGGACGATGCGTCGACGGCATTCGTACGGGACCGGAGGTACGCCGAAGCGCCGCCGCTTCGGCGCACACCATTGTCTATGCCGACCTCATACAGGTCAGAGCGCACAGAGCCACCGAACCACGCGCGAGGCAGTCCGGGTCTCTGGTTTCCAACGGTGCCGATGTCCGGCCCGGCGGGAGTGCTTGACTCGCTCGCACAGGCGGAAGCCGAAAGCACGAGCACAACAGAGCCGAGGAGTCGAGCGTTGAGTCGCATCGGTCAATGCTCCTTTGGGTCGGGCACATGACGGGGCCAGAT
>JAYSVL010000213.1:0-2134 GCA_043718595.1 Gemmatimonadaceae bacterium | reverse complement strand
ATTTGTGTCAGCAGACCCTGATCAAGCGAACCCCAATTGACGCCAATGCGCACCGGCTTCTGGTGATCGATCGCCGCCTGCACGATCGTCGTAAAGTTTGCGTCGCGGTGCTTAGACCCCACGTTGCCGGGATTAATACGATACTTGTCGAGTGCCGCCGCGCACGCCGGATACTTGGTGAGCAGCAAGTGGCCATTGTAGTGAAAGTCGCCGATCAGCGGGACGTCGACACCGAGATCGTCGAGCCGTTGCCGAATCTCCGGCACCGCGCGAGCGGCCTCGTCGTTGTTGACGGTGATGCGCACAATTTGTGAGCCCGCCGCAAACAGTTCGGCAACCTGCGTGGTCGTCGACAGGGCATCGGCGGTGTCGGTATTGGTCATCGACTGCACGACGACGGGTGACACCGAGCCAACGGGCACGCCGCGCACGCGCACGGCAACAGTCGAACGACGGATGGGAGCGGTCACGATGAACCTTGAGGCTGTGGTGAGACGTACGACATAAGGTAGCGCGGTTGGCTTCTCCACCCCAATTTACGAACATGTCTGATACTTCCACGCCATCGCAGTCCGAGCAGGACGATCGCTCCAGCGCACGCGAATCGGCGGCCTTGGCCGAAGTGCAGCGCGAGCCCAGGAAGTCGTTCAAGCGACGCCACTGGGGCAAGTTGACGTTGCTGTTCCTCTTCGGCCTGCCTGCTGCCGCGCTCGCGGTCTGGACCGCCATCGCCCTCAACTTCAGCTACTCCGAAGGCAAGCGCGATGGATACGTGCAGAAGATGTCGAGCAAAGGCTGGGCGTGTAAAACGTGGGAAGGCACCCTCTACACCGGCATCGCCAAGAGCTTTCAGTCCGACAGCTTTCAGTTCACGGTGCGCAGTGACTCCATCGCAAAGCTGATTCAGTCGTACGCGGGCAAGAGAGTTGCCGTCGACTATCAGCAGCATATCGGCGTACCGATCTCCTGTTTCGGTGACACGCAGTACTTCGTGACCGGTGTGACCGTCCTGCCGGAGTAGCTCTGTCGACGGGTCGTCGTGCACTCTGTCGAGCCGTATGTCGAGCACCGTGTCGTGCACTCTACGGAATGCCTGTGTCGAGTCACGCGTCCCCGATCAGCGGCGTCTGTTGGTATCGTCGTCGCCATGACGGCGCTGGCACGCGCGCACTATGACACGTCTGGCTATCTCGCGTGTACCAGACTCACAGTTCGCCCGACACGAGCTACGGCAGGCGGCTGGAACGCGGCCGCGCGTGCGCGGTTGCAGTCACACTCACGGGTAAGACATGCGACGATATTGCTGCGCCATCCTCCTCACGGCACTGCTGCCATTCGCCCTACGGGCGCAGACACTGCGTGAACAGACGCGATCGCTTGCGGAAGACACGAGCAGCGGACCGTCGCGGATTCTGTCTATCAATCCGTTTATTCTGTTGTTCGGCTATTTCTCCGGCGAGTACGAAAAGCGGGTGAGTTCCACATTGTCTGTAGCGGTCGCCGGATCGTACATCAAGTTCGATAGCGACCGCTACACAAATCTTGATGTGAAGGCACGGCTGTACCCGAACGAATTAGCCATGCGTGGTTTTGGCCTCGCTGCTTCGCTGGGCGCGACCGCGATTCGGTCGCACTCTACCGATTGCGTGTTTGCCGCGCCGAGTCCCAACGAGCCAACGTGCACGACAAAAGGGAGGACGTTCTCGTCGCCGGCCGTTGCGATCGAGCTACAGTACCAATGGTTGCTCGGATCGCGTAAACGCACAGCGGTGACGTTTGGTGGCGGCCTGAAACGCTTCCTCGGCTCGAGCGAAAAATTCGATCAGGCCAGCGTGTCGCGCTTCCTGCCAACGGGTCGCGTGTCCATCGGCTACGCGTACTAACCTCAACAGTCGCCGTTGCCGCGCGTCGAGCTCGTTTGCGTGACACCGGGTTCGGCTGTTACAGCGAACCCCCGAGACCAAACTGCAGCTTCCACCCGTCGCGGTGGTCAAACGAGCGGGCGACGCCAGCACTAAACGCGCCGCCGAAAAACCGCACGCGCAGGTCGAACGAACCGCGCCAGCCATCGGACGTGACCCAGCCCAGCTGATCGAGCTGCGTCGCAGTGCGCGGCCGAACATCCACGAGTCCG
>JAYSVL010000212.1:0-6120 GCA_043718595.1 Gemmatimonadaceae bacterium | reverse complement strand
GTAGTTTTCCTGATTATACGGGCCCGTTGGATAGGGTGCCATCGAGTAGTTCGTCTCGCCCGTCAGAAATCGCGAGGTGAAATTGGGCGAATTGAAGTCAAACATGCCCCAGTTGTACGCGATGTCTTCGCCACGCACACTGTCGCGTATCACCAGGGCGACGTGACCAAATCGTTCAAACACTTCGCTTCCAGGCCCGTACGTCACCAGCGCCACACCCAGTCGCGCACCGCGCACCGCGCGCGCACTATCCAGCGACACGGACACGCCCGGCGGTGGTGGCGCGCTGTCAATAGACTGCGCTAGCAACACCCGTGGCGCGCACGCAAGCGCAACGAACGACACCACGAGAGCCACGCCACGCCTCAGTGACGAGCAACGCCGCCACATCAGAAGCGAATCTCTTTTCCGTCCACTGCCGCCTTGTAGATCGCTTCCATCAGGCGATGCACCAGCACTTGATCCGTCGGCGCTTCGTACGGCACCTCCTCCCGAATCACGGCGAGAAAGTGGGCGATCTCAGCGCGATAGCTCTGTAAAAACGGACTCTCGCGCGCGGCAGCGCCGGACGGCGACACGTCAACCGGTCGGCCGTTCAGTTCCTTCGTCACACGCAATGGAGCCAGCCGCGCGGACCCGCGCGTCGCATGCGTCTCAAACCACCACCGATCTTCGCCGCCGACGTACGACCACGACACGTCGAACGCGAGGGTCATCCCATTTTCGCACTCGACTAAGACTTGCATCGCATCTTCCACCGCCGACGCCGCCCGGCCACGACGCATCGTTGCCGACACGCGAACCGGTGCTGGCGATCCGGACAACCAGAGCGCGAGGTCGAGCAGTGGGAATCCGTGCTCCTGAAACGCACCGCCACCAGCCTCAGCCCGACGATGACGCCAGCCGTCGCCACCACCCTTGTAGTGCAACGCGCCAGCGCGAATTGACGTCAGCTGCCCAAGTTCGGCGTTCCGCATGTATTGGTTGAGCGCCTGCACGTCGGTGCGAAAGCGATGGTTGTGCCCCACCACCAGTCGACGATCCGCCTTTTGCGCCGCCGTCAAACACCGTTCGACGCCGCGCATGGTCAGCGACAGTGGACGCTCGCACAGCACATGCAGCTTGGCGCGCAATGCGGACAACACATGCGGCTCGTGCAAGTGATTCGGTGTCGCAATGACGACCGCATCCAGCTCATCGGACTCGAGCAACTCCTCGAAGTCCGTAAACACATCGGGCACGTCGAACCGATCGGCCAACGCGCGCGCCTTCGCGCCATCGTTGTCACACAACGCGACGAGTGACGCGCCGCGCAATTTGGACAGCACCGGAATGTGTGTCATTTGCGCGATCGCTCCTGTCCCCACCACGGCGATCCGCACGCCGTCCTTCATCGCGCCTCCAGAGAGTGGAACGTCAGTCCACGTAGCCTACGACCGTGCCCGGATAATAGTGGCGCAAGATCGTGCGGACATCCTGCCCGGCACGCGACCTGCCGATCGCGCCCCACTGACACATGCCCACCCCGTGTCCATTGCCCGCACCGCGCAACGTCACCTTAGTCAGGTGTCCGCGCGACTGCGCTTCACCATCGACCGAAAAATAGGTACTGGGCAGAATTGCGCCACGCACATCCCTGAACACGGCGCGAATATCGCTGGGTCGCACTGTGACATCACCGCGATCCGTCGACAGTGTCAGCGTACCCACTCGGCCCGACGCAGTTCGCGCGCCAATCTTCACGCCCTTCACCGCGCTTGGTGACGGATTGCTCGCGCCCGCCGCCACCAATGCGCGCCGCACCACCTCATTCAATTGCGCGGCGTCCAGTTCGGCGGTCCAGTGATTGCGCGGAGAGAGATCGCAGTACGGAATTCCAGTTGCCGGATTGGCGTCATCGTCGACATGCAAGTACGGTTCGTCGCGCGCGTCGCGCCAATTGTCTCGCGGCAACGACGACCGACCACCACAAGACGATGAATACGGGGCGTCAACAAGCAAGCCACCATACTGCAGCACAAGACCGGCCGTCGCGTCAATCGCGTCATTGTAGACGGGATGCTCAACATCAGCGCCGCCATACACCTGATTGACGACCGTCGACTGCAGTTGCCATCCGCGCGATGGTGCAAACGATTCGTCGGCGGGGACGCGCATGTACGTGTAGCTGCGGGCGGCAATCGCCTGCGCCTCAATCGCCGCGCGATCACTCTCCAACCGGGTACCCAATTCGACCGGCACCACGCCGCGCAGATAGTCTTCCACCGGCAACCGATTGACGACCAACATGCCGCTGTCCGTAGCCGTGATCCACAGTTCGCCGCGGAATCGACGGCCCTGATACTGCACCATGCCGTCGTTGCCGATTGGCGCAAGCACGAACGGCCCCTCGCGCCACGGTGTGGCATCGTCGCCGTCAGCAGCCACGCGCAACAGTCCGGATTTCTGCTCGATCCGCCAGTGCTCGCGCCCGGTGCCACGCACCAGGAGCTGCCGCCCCCCTTGTTCATCAATGCGCCACCGCGTCGTGGACGACACACTCACTGTCGCATCGCTGCCGGACAGGGCGACGCGCACCATGCGGTCGTTGCCCAAACGTCCATGCAACTCCACGGCGGACTTGCTGCTAACACTCGGCGACGGTGCGGGAACAGCGGGTCGCAGCGTCGGCTGACAGGCTACGGCCAGCGCCGCCGACGCGACGATGGTCGACATGCCACCAAGCGCCATGCGGCGATACCACGCAGCGCGCTCCATCTAGTCGCTATGACTCATCGCGGCCCCAAGCGCATCGTCAACGCGCGCGAGCGTTTCGGCAATTTCGCGATCGCCGTGCGCCGCCGACATGAAGACCGCGTCAAACGGCGATGGCGCCAGCGACACACCGCGTCGACGCGCTGCGTGGAAGAAGCGCTTAAACAGTGCCGTGTCGGACAGCTTGGCCTCGTCAAACGCCTTCGCGGGTTCCGCGCGAAAGAAAAATCCCCACATCGAGCCGGCGTGACTGGCCGTAAAGGGCACACCGTGTCGGGCCGCAACTTCGCGCATGCCCGCGACAAGGCGCGCCGTCTGCGCCGTGATCTTGTCGTGCAGGCCGCGTGTGAGCACGGCGAGCGTAGCACTACCGGCCGCCATCGCCAGCGGATTGCCGGAAAACGTGCCTGTCTGGTACACAGGGCCGGTCGGTGCCATCCGCGTCATGAGCTCACGACGCCCGCCATATGCGGCCACCGGCAAGCCTCCACCAATCACCTGGCCAAGAATGGTTAGGTCTGGTGTGACATTGAAGCGCTCACGCGCCCCGCCATATGCAATGCGAAAGCCGGTCATCACTTCATCAAAGACGAGCAGTGCCCCCGTTTCGTCAGCAATCCGTCGCAGGCGGGGAATGAACTCGGCCGTCGGCTCAATGAACCCGCCGTTACCAACGATTGGCTCCAGCATGATGCAGGCGAGCGGCACGGCACGCGCGATCTCTTCGACCCCCTCGAGATCATTGTATGGGCACGTGAGCGTGAGTTCAGCAAGCGCACTCGGCACAGCGGGCGAGTTTGGTAGGCCGAGTGTCGCCACACCAGAGCCCGCGCGCCCGAGAAATGAATCGGCGTACCCGTGATAGCACCCCTCGAACGTGAGGATGTGCTGTCGGCCCGTCACCGCGCGAGCGAGGCGCGCGACGACCATCGCTGCTTCGGCACTACTCGACGTGAACCGCATCATCTCGAGATGCGGCATCCGATCGACAATACGATCGGCCAGTTCCACCTCCAGCGCCGTCGGCATGCCGAAACTGATCCCGTCGTGCATCGTCCGTTCGAGTGCTTCCAGCACGACTGGCGCCGCATGCCCAAGCCCCAGCGCTCCCCGCGAGAGGATGTAATCGATGTACTCGTTGCCGTCGACATCCCACACACGCGCCCCTTCGCCGCGCGCCACAACAAACGGCTCGCCGCCAACGCCACCGAACGCGCGCACCGGAGGATGCAACCCGCCCGGAAATCGCGCGCGTCCACGCGCCATGATTTCTGCCGAACGCGCACCGGGCCGACTCATTGATGACGTTGCGGACACGTGGCGCATCGTCGTGGTGGCGGTGCTCATCGTCCAAAACTCCCTACGCTGGAAACGCCGGTCGTTGCCATCGGCAGGTTGCGGGACGGTCGTTGTGTTGCGGCGAGTGGCAGGTCGACAATCGCGTGCAATGTTGCCGCAAAATCGTAGTCGTCAACCACAGCATCGATGGTCACGTCAAGCATCGCGCCCGGTGGTGCAGCCCCACGTACGACCGTCACACCGTCAATATCGTCTGCCTGCCACGGCGCGCGACACACCAGGGTTCCCGCTGCATCGCCAACCTTGTCGACCAGAATGCGTGTGCGCGCGCCAACAAATCGCTCGTACCGCTCCGACGTGATAGCCCGTTGTAGCTCGTCGATACGTTCCTTTCGTTCGCGCTTGATCGAATCTGGGACGTCGTCGTCCATTGCGAATGCGCGAGTGCCTTCCTGCGGAGAGTACGTAAAGCAACCCACGCGATCGAACTGTATCTCTTCAAGAAAATCGCACAGGATATTGAAGTCCGTCTCAGTCTCGCCGGGAAATCCCACAATCACTGTGGTCCGCACGGCAAGATCGGGCACGACGTCGCGGTATCGCTGCAGACGTTCACGAATGGTCGCTTGCCGCTCGGGCCGTCGCATGCGCGCGAGCACCGCATCCGATCCATGTTGCATCGGCGTGTCCACGTACCGCAACACGCGCGGGTTTTCGGCGATGACGTCGAGCAGACGCGGCGTGATGCCCGCACTGTAGAGATAGAGGTTGCGTATCCATGGAATCGACGTCTCGCGCACGAGGGCTTCGAGCAGTTCGGGCAAGGCGACACCATCGCGTCGATCGCGACCGTAGTGGGCGAGATCCTGCGCAACAAGATTGAGTTCGCGGGCGCCCTGCAGTTCGAGTAGCTGTGCCTCGCGCACGAGGTCGGCGAGCGCAAACGACCGATGTCTGCCGCGCATCAGTGGAATGGCGCAAAACGCGCAGCCATGATCGCACCCTTCACTTACCTTGAGATAGCGTACGTGTGCGCTGTCGCCGCCGAAGACGCGCACACCCGGATGTTCGAGGATGTCGCCGCTCAGGAAGCCACGCTCGATCAGCTCCGGCACAAGTCGGTCGGTCTCCGACGTGCCGAGGAACACATCCACCTCCGGGAGCGCATCTTGCAGTTCTGCCTTGTGACGCTCAATCATACAACCAATGGCGAAAACCGCCTTGCACGCGCCATGGTCTTTCATTCGCGCCGCGTCGAGAATCGCGTCAATCGATTCCTGCTTCGCCGCATCAATGAACCCGCACGTATTGACAATGATCACCTCGGCGTCGGCGACATCCGCGACCTGCTCCGCCCCGTACGCGATCAGGTCAGCCAGGTACCGCTCGGAGTCCACCGTGTTCTTGTCGCACCCGAGGGTGACCAGCCCAATCTTCAGCATCGCCGGAATGTAGCAGCGGCCGCTCTGACCGAGAACCGTTGGCGCAGCGGACAGCCCGCGTTAGCGGAAGTTGCCAAACTGCAGTTCGACGCCGAAGTCGCCCTTACGCAGGAGGGCCATCGCTTCTTGCAAATCATCCTTGGATGGCGACGACACCCGCACCTGATCACCCTGAATTGACGCTTGCACTTTCTTCAGCTTGGCGTCCTTCAAGTAGGCGGCAACTTTTTTTGCTGTGTCGCTGTCCAGCTCCATCTTGAGCTTGATTTCTCGCCGGACCGTATCGCCGCCGGCCGGTTTCACGTCGCCCATGTCGAGATTCTTCACCGGCACGCCGCGCTTGATCAACTTCGACTGGATAATGTCGAACATTGCGTCAATCCGCATTTCGCTGTCGGAGACCAACAATAGCTGGCCTTCCGTCCGCTTGAATTCGATCGTTGCGGTGGCGCCCTTAAAGTCATAACGCTGTGCGATCTCCTTTTGCGCCTGATTAACGGCGTTGTCGACCTCTTGCAGATCGACACCCGTCGTGACATCGAATGAAGACGTAGTCGCCATGGTACGTTAGCCGAGGAAGCTTTCGAGGGACTTGGCACGCGACACATGTCGCAAGCGAGACAGC
>JAYSVL010000211.1:0-6148 GCA_043718595.1 Gemmatimonadaceae bacterium | reverse complement strand
CGCACAGTGGACGTACATTAACCCCGGCCGCAGCAATGGCAGCGACACAGAAGTGTTGCCAGATTCGGCCACGGGACAAATTCCCGTCAACCCCGGTGACGCGGTGATTGTGGAAGGGCACCTCACGCTCACGCATGACGCACTGGTGAGTGTGCAAGATCCAGCAGAAGTGGCCAAGGTGAACGCTTTGCGCGCGCCCACAAAACCCGGATCGGCGAACTCGCGCCGCAGGCCGTAAGCGCACCCGCTGTGTCAATCGCTGCCTTCGCCGTTCGCCGACCGGTCGCCACGGTCGCCGCGATTTTGGCCGTCGTGCTCATGGGCTCCGTTTCGCTCACACGACTACCGGTCTCGCTGCTGCCCGATGTGTCGCTGCCCGTGCTCACCATTCGCACGGTGTACCCCGGCGCGGCGTCACCCGAAGTGTCACGGTTTGTCGCCGAGCCGATTGAAGAAGCCATTGCCGCAACGCCGGGGCTTGTTGAACTGCGCTCGGTGAGTCGCAATGGTGAAGCCACAACGACCGCACGTTTTGCCTGGGGCACGGACATGCGCGGTACGGTGCTCACCGTGCGTGAACGACTCGATGCTACACGCGGTGCACTGCCCGAACGCGCTGAACGTCCAACACTGCTCACCAGTGACCCAGGCGAACGCCCTATCGCTGTACTCGCCGTACGGAGCGACAGCGCAAAAGGTGGTGACCTGCGCAGTCTCGCGCGCACCGCGCAGGAAGTACACGCGCGGCGACTCGAACAAATCGAAGGTGTGTCGAGTGTGGCTGTTGTTGGTGCACCAGAAGATCAAATTCGCGTGGACTTGGATCCGGAAAAACTGCGAGCGCTCGACCTTACGCCCGAAGATGTGGCACAATCCATCCGTTTACAAAACGCTACCGGTGCGAGTGGCACAATTCGCAAAGGACAATTCCGTTTCTCGGTACGTGCACTCACCGAGTTCCGCACACCCGCCGAGATTCTTGCCACACCACTCGGCCGCCCGGGCTCTGGCATCACACTGCGTGATGTTGGCACGGTCACCCTTGGTCTTGCCGACCCGGTCACACTCACACGTCTCGACAACGCCGCCGCGATTGGCCTGGTGGTGTACAAAGACGCGGGCGCAAACACCGTGTCCGTCACCAAACGGATGACTGCCGCCGTTGCGCAACTGGGCAAAGAATTTCCCAACGTGCAAATCACCGTTGTTGCAGCGCAGGCCGACTTTGTTACCGACGCGCTGAGCAACCTCGGGCAAGAGATCATCGCCGGTGGTGCACTGTCGTTACTCGTGATCCTGCTCTTTCTGCGCGACTGGCGTGTGTCACTCGCTATCGGCGCTGTGGTGCCACTCTCTGTACTCGTCGCTCTTGTTGCCCTGCAGTCACTTCACGTCTCCATCAATGTCCTCTCACTCGGCGGGCTTGCACTCGGCACTGGCCTTCTTGTCGACACAGCAATTGTTGTAGCCGAGTCGATTGGACGACGGCGCGATGAAGGGATGTCACTGCGTGAAGCAGCGATTGTCGGTACAGACGAAGTGGCCGCGCCACTCTTTGCAGGCACACTCACCACCGTGCTGGTGTTTGGCCCGATCATTTTTGTGCGCGGTCTGGCTGCCGCACTGTTTCGCGATCTGTCATTAAGTGTGGTCACCACAGTAGCTGCGTCATTGCTGCTCGCGATGACACTCATGCCAGTACTCATAGTTGGGCGTCGCAGGTCGCGTGCCACAATGCCTGGCGTTGTGCCACTCGCGGGCAACTCAACATCGGGCGAAGGGCCGAGTGAGAGCACATCGCGTGCGCCTACACTGCTTGACCGCATGGGAGCGAGTCTGGCGCATTTATATGAAAGGGGCGTCGTGTGGTCGCTGGCGCACACGGGTTTTGTGTTTGCAATCTCTGCAGCTACCGTGGCCGTTACTGCGCTGCTTGTGTACACACTGCCGAAAGAAATTCTGCCGCGTGTGGATGAAGGGGTGCTGGTGGCGCAGTTACAATTGCCCGAAGGCACAAGTATTGAAGCGACAACGGCGCAGGCGGCGCGTGTGGAACGTGCGTCGCGAACGCTTGGTGCACGCGGCATTTACGCGCGTATTGGCAAAGCGACAGACGAAGAGATTCTGGCAGGCGCCGATCCGGGATCGAGCGCCACGGCGCAGCTCATTGTACCGATGCCTGAGCGCGCGGACGCGGCGCAGTTTGCGCAAGCGTTGCGGGCGAGTGTGCCGGACCTGGCCAACGGTGCGTTGTCGATTGATCTCGCGGGACAGTCGGAGTTTGGCTCGTTGATTGGGCGTGAAGGGCGGCTAGTACGTGTGGAACTGTCTGCCTCAACGGCCAGCGAATCACAGCGGTGGGCGGACAGTGTACGTCGCAGCATGCGTACGCTTTTGTCGCTCTCGGACGTGCGTGATGCGTACGCCGAGTCGCAGCCGATTGTAGAGATCACACTGGAGCGCACGCGATTGGCCGAGCGTGGTATTGCGCCGCAGCAGGTGGCGAGTGCGTTGGCGGGTGCGCTTGGTGGGGTGAGTGCTAGTGAGCTGCGTGAGACGGACCGTCGCACACCAATCACGGTGCGGTATGCAGGCGAGCGCAATGAAGAGCTGGAGACGGCGTTGCGCACACCAATTCGTGGTGTGCCGCTGGGGCAGTTGGTGCATGTGCATGAGACACGTGCGCCGTTGCAAGTGGTGCGGGTGGGGCAGCGTCCGGTAACGATTGTTGAGGGACTAGTAGAGACGGGTGGTACGGCGCGGGCCAATGCTGATGTGCTGGCACGTATGCAAGCGATGACGTTGCCGACTACGGTAACGTGGCAGGTGGGTGGCGCGGACGCGGAACGCGCGCGTACGAGTCAGGAGCTCACGGTGGTGTTAGTGCTGGCGGCGTTGTTGATGTTTCTCGTGCTGGCGGGCGAGTTTGCGAGTTTCACAATTCCGCTTGTCGTAATGCTCACGGTTCCGCTGGCTGGTGCAGGTGCAGTGATCTTCTTGTGGATGACTGGGCAGTCGCTCAACGCCGTATCACTCATTGGCATTGTGGTGATGATCGGTATGGCGGATAACGAAGCCGTCGTCAAACTCGATGCGATTCGCAAGTTTCGGGAAGACGGGCATTCGGTAGACGAAGCGATTTTGCTCGGCGGGCGGCAACGTTTGCGGGCGATCGCGATGACGAGTATTACGACGGTGACGGGAGTGTTGCCGCTGGTGTTTGGCTGGGGCAGTGGTGGTGCGTTGTATCAACCACTGGCGGCGGGGATTATTGGTGGGTCGATCAGTGCGTTGGCGGTGACGTTCTTTTTGTTGCCGGCGGCGTACGCGGTGTTGGAGCGGCGGACGGAAGCGCGTGAGCGGCGGCGTGTTGGCCGAGCCCAACCGACTTGACTACTGACAAGTCCACGCGTGCAGCTTCTCCAAAACATACAACGATTGACCTTGCCGACGCGCTTTCCCCCTGGCCAATGCGACCGTGTTGTTGAGGTCCCCCATGCGATTGCGATGACTTTCATGAACGCGCGACTGATAACACCACGAGTGATGGGAGTGGCTCGCATGCGAACTGTTGCGCCCCAAATGGGTCCTGTAGCTACGGATAGTCTTCGGCGCTGTACCGAACAATGTCGGGTGTGTCACTAACGGCACTTGCGCGACGTGACGGCCGAGCCTAAGTATTGGATTGTGCGAATCTGCACGCGCAGAGAAAACGTCGGCGATTCCTCTGACCGGGCAACTTCGGGGGGCTTAAAATGGTGAGCGGAGTGGTGTTTTGTGCGCGGGTGCGTGCGGCGACGTGACCGTGCCAGTAGGCTCGGCGGTGCGGGATGAGCAATGACATTGCCCCCATTCGTCCGGTCGACGAACACGGCGAAGGTTGTGACGCTGCCGTTATTGCCGAGTGGGATGCTCTCATGAGCAGAAATGACGTTCTCGTGCGGCACTTCAAGGAGGTTCGGCTCAGCCTGACTGCAACGCGCGCGGCTCGTGAACTCGGTCTCAAGCGGGCAGATGAACTTGGTAGGTGGCTGAGACATCAGCACCTGCCGCCGTACACTCCGCTTCGGAACGGTGTGTACGTCGTGCTGCTTCTGGAACTGAACGACCGAGGAGTCTCACTCGCGCGCTGGGCCAGGCAACAGGGGCACTACGAGAGCGTGTACTATCGCTTCGTCGTGTCCGCGACTGGACATGTGTGGACCGCTTTGCTGCACATGGGCTGCGCAATGATGAAGGCAAGACTACCACACGAATGGGCACCGCATCTCGGCGTGACGCGTTGAGGCTCAACGTATGACGCTGCGGCGCATGAGGCGTGACGTCGTTATGGTGTCGTTGCAGGGCAATCACTACACTGCCCGTACCCGGCAAATCGAAGGATGTCGCACGCGGCTGCGGAGGGTAGATGCGGGAGCGGCAGGCGATCCACGATTTGCGGCGGGTGTGCGTTTCTCGCGAGGTGCAAGGGTCGCGCGCCGGTGACCTGTACTGAGTGAGCACAGAATTCCAACGCCCGGGAGGGAATATGCTACGTCGTGTGCACGTGAAGCTGCTTTCGGTTGCAGCCATCGCCGCGGTGCTGATCGGATCGCGCGGTGCGGCGATGGAGAGTGGAGACTTGCCATTCTGCTATCACGCCTGCGTCACCGGACCCGGAGCGCAGTGTCCCAGTCAGGAGGATATCGACAATATGTGTTCACAGGCCGGATGCTCTGTCGGAGGATGTGCCTCGAATTGGGGCAACTGCCAAGGTGGCTACATCGTTCAGTGCAACGAGGAGGCCAACTGATAACCGCAACGCGCGCGACTCCGCTCTCGGAGCCGCGCGAGTTAGCTCCCACTGCGCATTCACCCGCCGAAATCCGACTTAACATGAACTCACGACTTGAAGCTTGGAGCACGGCGCTGCTCGCCGCGTGCGCTGTTGTGGTAACCGTTCTATACGGCGCAGATCGGGTCAGAGTCGCGCGTGCGGAGCCAGGCCAGAGTGCACGACTCGAACGGATCGCGCCGACAACCGTCGGCGCGATCGATTCCGTCGCGCTCGGGCGACGGCAACACTCTCGCTCCGTACTTCTTACGGAATTTATCGACCTCGAGTGTCCGTTCTGTGCTGCGTTCGCGAGGCGACTTGATTCCGCGAGAGTGTTGCTTGGCGACTCACTCGAAATTCGGTACGCCAACTTTCCCCTCTCGAATCACAGATTCGCAAGATCTGGCGCTGCAGCAGTGGAGTGTGCCTTCAAGCTTGGCGATGTCGACGCGTTTGTCCGCGCGGTCTATGCACAGCAGGACTCGCTCGGCTTCTGGACTTGGGAGCGATACGCAGCCGTTGCCAGAATTCCCGATTCCGTAGGCTTCGCTAGCTGTCGGAACAGTAAGGAGCTCGCTGCTAGAGTCGAACTCGCGCTACAACTGGCAGAACGACTGAATCTGCGGGGTACTCCATCGCTCTTCGTCGGCGCGCATCGCTACGATCGCCCTCCATCGCTCGAGGTGCTTCTTGCAGATATTCGCCGAGTCTCGCGGGACCAGTGAACATGTGTTTCCGCCATGAGTGTTTTCCTGCACGTGTTCGACTGACCGTCGGAGCGTCGACGTTATGCGCACTGGCCGTTCCGTTCGCGCATGCGCAGACCCGCCCACTCGCATCGCGCTCCTCATCCGTGTCACTCACCGAGGAAGCGAGAAGCACAACAGCGTTCGCCCACCTCACCGCCGTACGAGAGCTTTCAGACGGACGATTGCTGGTCGTTGATGCGCCGAGCCGTGCGCTGATCATGTTGGACAAGACCTTGGGCAGCGTTCGTCAGCTCGGCAGGACAGGCGACGGTCCGGGTGAATATCGCAGTCCATTGAGCTTGTTACCAATTGGCAGCGACAGCTCGCTCGTCGTTGATGGAACAACCCGGCGATGGCTACTCCTCGACGCGGATCGATTTGTTTCGCTGACGGATAACCTGCACTCCCTTGAGCGACGATGGCGGGGTGAACTCGTGGGTGTGACTTCGTCATCAAGCCTAACGCATCTTGGCGTTGGGCCGACGAGAGACGCTATCGCGATGGGGCTCAGGGGGCAGCCATCAGGACACGAACGGGTTGCTATTGTTCTACACAGTGCGTCTGGACGTGACGATACGTTGCT
>JAYSVL010000022.1:0-8543 GCA_043718595.1 Gemmatimonadaceae bacterium | reverse complement strand
AAAAAGTGACGAGCTCATGCACATAGCCAGCTCGCACAACCGCTTGTGCCACGTCGCCTCCGGGGTCGGCGAAGTTTCAGCAAAATACACGTAAGTTGAAGATAAATAACGGGTTGGGTATGAGTTGACGCACCGCAATACCAAGGATAATTGCTTATGGATGAGTTCGTTGGCTCGACCCTTGCCCTGATCGGCGGTGACTCCACGCGACACGGCCGACCACAGCACTGGTTGGCGCCACGCCACCCCAGGACGGAATACTTCATGAATACTCGTCGAATTCTCACCGCCTGCGCCACTGCGGCGTTAATTCCAGCGCTACTGCAGGCGCAAGCCCTGACCGCTGTTGGCCCGATCGCCAACACAGGAGGCGGACTGGGCTCGGTGTTGACAGTCCTCACCCTCAACAACACCAACGACATTTCCACCGGCTGCGTCAAACCGACGGCACCGATCTATTCTGCGTGCGGCTTTGCGAATAATACGGTGCAAAACTCGTCGCAAGCGCGCTTTCTCTCGGAATTCGGCATCGGCTCCGGAACGCTCGGCTCGGACCTTCGCATCATCGCGAACTTCTCCGAACCAGCATCGAACGCCGCGACCGTGAGTCAGCTCCAACTCACGCTGTACAATGCCGCCGGTGCTGGGGTGGCGTCGTGGTTCCTGGGAAGTGCCTACACGCTCGCGTCAACCAACCCCGGCGTTGGCAACGCGGGCCTGGGGTTCGCGCTTGATGCCACTGGCGCACAGCAGTTCAACACCGCGGTCTCCACATGGCTCGGGAACGGTAATATGCTCACCAACATGAGCATCGGACTCGGCGCCTCGCTCACCGACGTGCAAGGCGGACTCGACACCTTTTCTGCCGCACGCATCAATACCGCCGCAAACGTCACTAGCACAGTCCCCGAACCGTCCACGTACATCCTCATGGTTGCCGGACTCGCCGCCGTTGGTGCAGTGGCCCGGCGCCGCAAGCGCAGCGAATAAACGCGCACGAGGCCCTGGCGAATGATACGGGCTTACCACTTCAGCACGTCGTCACGCCGTCGTCAGCCGCCGCCGAGGCTCATGTTGGCGACGGCAGGCGCGCCGGCAACATGGTGCGCGGTTCATCGCATCAATACCTGCGATGACGCCGACGTTGCTTCCGCTCCCTGAGCAATTGAGCGCGCGGACGGCTTTTAGTGTGACGCCCTTGGCGACGCCCCACGTCGTGCCACCCACGGTTCCCGCCAATAACAGTGCGCTTGCGGCGAGAAACACTAGGGCAGTTCGCTTCACGATGCGATCCTCATGCAGGAGGGAACCGCAGCCGACCAACGTGTTGGTGGCGTGATGGACTTCGAAGCCAAATACACACACCTCTGCAACGAAGCGCAAACGTGCGCCGACTACCGACGTCGCACTTTGGTGAGGTGCTCACCCGTATCGTCACGGTTGCGAAGGTAGAGCACCCCACCCTTGCCGAAGCCCACGAGCTGAAATCCGGTGGGCAATTGCACGCGATCAATCAACTGCCCTTGCCGACTGATGACGTCGAACGACTGCACACTCGATGGCGACCCCATAGGCAGCGGACGCACCCACAAATTCCCGTCATCGTCGGCACGTGCCGCGCCTTCAGCAAACGGAGGCCGGTAGTCCGGCAGGTCGCTGGCCTTGACCAGCGTCGGCGAGCGATACGTTGGCGGCGGGGGCGCATAGCCAGTCCCGTACGCATCAACGAATCGCGAGACTGCGCACAACCTCTCATGTGCCAACACCGCGAGTGATCGGGCATTCGCCGGGATCTCGACAAACTGATCTTGAGGTGCATACACTCCGGGCGGACAGGTGGCCACGTAGTTCGCCGGAAACTGCACCCCTTTTGGCAGGATCCAGTCACGCGGCAGACCGGGAGGCGGCGCGTACCCCTCAGCGGCCGAAAACGTTGCTGGGTATGGCTTGTTGAGCAAGTTGGACCACGCGATCACCAGCGACGTGTACTCGCGACGTGCATTCATCACCGCCTGTGTGTTGACGGAATCGGCAAACTGGCGCTTGTCGTCGTCAGACAGCCTGACCCACGGAAATGGCAATTTCTCTGACGACGTCACAGTCCCATCCGGCGCGCGGAATTCAACCCGATAGTCTTGCCCACGCACAAACGCCACCGTTCCGTCTGACAACACAGCCCAGTCGTCGGTGAGTGGCATGGGATGCGGCACATACTCGACGCTGTAGTATCCCTCGGGCTCCAGTCGCGACGAGTGCAAGAACTTTGGCACGCGCACGACGCCGAGTGTGTCAAAGACGCGCGAGTCAAACTGCACGCCGATCACAAATGCTGAATCTGGGACGTCGGGTTCGTATGATTGATTCGCGGGCGGAGCGACGGCTGGACGTTCGATGGCCGCGCCAATGCGATAGACAAAACGTCCCTTGGCGTCGACGCCGGGAACGCCGTTGCGCTCATTGGTGATGAGATTCATGTCGCCAACGCGAGACGGTACGGAGCGCACGCGCGCCACCTTCGCCGTGGAGTCGAGCACGAGAACAGCGAGTGACGCCGGATCGACAAACAACGTTGCCCCACGCACATCGGTGATTAGCGTGCCGGCCCGCCTGCCATACGCGTTTCTCACTTCCGCGAACGAGTCCAAAACGACGGTCGGATTCGACAACGCGCTGTCGAGCAAGACCAGTCGTCGACGCGCGCCGTCATTCACCAGCACGCGCCCATCGGGCAATTGCCGCACGCTCGAGATAGATCCAAAAGCGACACTGCTTATGGCTTCGGTGCGTTCGATGCGCCGCACTGCAGGCTCGGGCGTCTTCGTTGTTGTTGTTGACGGCGGCGTTGCGAGGTTGAGTGACGTTGTCGTTGTGGCAGGTGGTGACATGCTTGCCGGTGCGACCGCTGTACGCGACCGTGATGGCGAGCGCGGTCTGCGCGTGTTTGAGTCGGCCACGCGTGTGTTGGCGGCGACCGTCGTTGTGGACTGCCATCGGTCAAAACCGCCTGATGCTCCGCTGACGAGTACCCGGAGTTGTTCGCCGACGCGTGACACTGTGTAGTTGTGCCGTTCATCGAGATCGATGACAAGTCGGACGGTGTCGGCGCGGTATTGCGATGCACGCACGTTGCGGATCGCACCACGAATAACGCCGTCATACAACAGAGCCGCGTCGAGTCGTGCGCCGCTCAGGTCGATCACGACACGCCACGGCAACGGGATTCTGAAGTGCGACACGCCAATCGTGGAATCAATCGCAATGTCGAGTTGCGCTCCGTCGGCTGTCGGTTCGACGCTGAGTGCCGTCACCGCGCCTCGTGTAGGTCGCGCGGATGTTCGCGCCGCTCGTGATATCGGCGTTGTCGGCGCAGTTGCTTTTGGTGCAGGTGCGACGGACGCTGGTGCGGTCGGTGCGGGCGCCACAGACGATTCCCATTTCGCGAACGTTGTCGATGGCCCTTTCACTAACAGCCGCAGCTCGGTGCCATCGCGGGACGCGGTGTACTTGAGCGCGCCGTCCACATCAATCACCAGCCGAACGGTGTCGGCGCGATACTGCGAGATGCGCACACCCGTGACTGGCCCTCGCCGCAAACCATCGTAGGCAAGGTTTGCGAAGTCGAGACGCGCGCGCGCGAGGTCGACAACAAGCCGTCGCGGAGACAGTAGTCCAAAGTGCTGCTCGCGAACCACCGAGTCGATCGCGATGACGATCTCTGCACCGTTTGGAGAGGGCGCAATACTCACGCGCGACACGTGGCCGCGCGAGCGCCGTACACGCGCGCCCGCAGGCGACGACGATGCAACGGGACTTGTCTGCGCATCGGCAACGACGCTCAGGGACGTGAGCCCGCATGCACGGATGACTGCGAGAAGACAACAGCGACGACGCATCATCGCCGTCGGGTGCAAACAACGTTTCGTCACCGGCCGAATCCGTCGCCCGTGGCGTAGAGGCCCGTTCCCGCGCGAATAAACCGCAGTACGCGCGGATCCATCGCTGCGGTAATCTCGGCGGGTAACTTCCGACGCTGCACCGGGGTGAGGATATCCCACGCAAGCGGCGCAAAACGTAGCAGGAGATCGACCTGTGCCCGACGCGCCCGTTGATAGCGATCGGTGGCGTCGTCACGCCGAAACTTTGGTGGCAAACCGGAGAGGTACACGGCGACTGGCGTCCACAACGAATCGGAGAGGAAGGTGTAACTGCGATTCATCGACGCGAGGCTGTCCGCCTGCGCCGACGTTAATCGCAACGAATCCTGTTCCTGTATGATGGCCAGCATCGGATTCGGCAATCCGTTGGACCCGAAGCTGCGCGCCGCCGCCACACTCATCGGCGTGCCGAGTGATTGCCGGCCGTAGTTCAACTCCTGCGTGAGCCGCTGATGCTCGCGCGTCTGGCCGAGGTCGAGGCGCAGGGATACCGACATCGTGACGGGAGCGCGCAAGGTCACGAACTGTGGGCGCGTCTGTCCAAATCGCTCGTTAACGACGTAGGCAAAACGTTTGGAAGCGCGGTCAAACCCCTTTACGTAGTACAGCTGCTGGTCAGGGAACGGATTTTGTCCCCATCCCTTCAGATGCTCGGACCCGTTCACCAACAGATCCGCCGCCGCGAGCGGATTGGAGAGCGAGAAGTTGACAGATGCACGCGGTGGAAGGCGAAACTTGGTGCGGTCGAGCGACACGTTGAGCGCGGCGCTGGCACTCCACGGTGCGCGACAGGTATTGCGTTCCGCCACCTGGCCAAACTGGCGTACAAGGCAGGCGCCGACGCCGCCGGGCAGTTGTGCAACCAGCGCGCGCAGTCCTTGCGCCAGCGACGTATCACTCACAGTTGCCGGATTGTTGATGAACGCACGATCGTTGGCGAATCCGTCGCCGTTCATGTCGCTGCCAACCATTGGCGTAAATGCACGACCTGACCGGAACTGACCGCTCCAGTGCACCAGCACATAGTCGAACAGGTTGTAACGCAACGAATAGCTCACTTGATGCAGTCCCGTGGCGCCGAGCGACCATGTCTTGTCGAGTGGGTTGCCCGCGGTGTTTTCAAAACCGGGTACTTGCTCACGTACTGCGGTGAGCGTGTATGCGGTGCTCCATGTGAAGCGGGTTGCCATACGCTGAATTGGCGACAGTGCGACGCTCAGCTGCGCCGTGCGTGACGAGATGTCCGAACGCACTTCGCTCACGCGGTTGAACAACGCGGTGGTCCGTGCATCACCGGCCGCGATAGCACCGGTAAGCGGATCGATGCTGGTTGCGGCGACGAATACGGGTCGCCCGCGTTCAGCGTCAAGGGCAAACTGTGGCGCCGACCGGAAGTTGAGGTCAACGACTTGTTGTTGGTTGAGGTTGAGTGCCACGGTGCCAGCCGTGGTGAGCAACAATCGTGCGCCGGCGATTGGTCCCAGCCATGACAGGTTAGCGCGAACTGAACGCTGTGGTGAGAGCGCGTTGGCAAAGAGTACAACGTTTGGTGCAGCGTTTGCGAAGAGCGCGCCTGACCCATCGGCGCAGCGGAGCGGAATCGCACCGCGATCACTCGCGTACGCCGACCAATCTGGACGAGGTGCCGCGCCGCCACTGCAGACCAGCTGTTGAATACCGGACGGTAGCCCGGTGTTGTCCAGGGCGTTGCCGATTTGCTCGGCTGCCATCCGATTGGCAAACACGCCAATGCCACCGCGAACTACTGCACGTGGTGGTCGGAAGGCGCCGGCGAAGGCCGCGATTTCTTGCGAATTGCCAAGCGTCCAGGAGAAGCCGAGACGCGGACTAATGGTGACGGGCGCGGGAAGTCGATCGTTACGCCGGTCAAAGAGTCGGGTGACGTCGGCGTTATACGCAGGCTCGTTCGCGAAGCGCGTGGTCTCGAGCCGCAGTCCGTACTGGATTTGCAGGTCGCTCGTGCGCCGCCACGAATCGCCGAGGGCTAGCGCGCCGGTGTACTGCGACGTCTGTCGGGTGAGCGACGTGAGCTGGCGTGTGTACGATGCCGGCCGACCGGCGGCGAAGTCGTCGAGCGAGTTGTACTCGAATGTTCCCAGCAGATTGCGCGCCTGATTCGCCGACAGACCGGCGTATTGCAGGTCGGTCGTGAGTTTGATCCGATGTTTGTTTGCATCGTCAAACCACGACAGCGTGTTTTGAACAAACCCGCTGGTGGACTGCCACGAGTCGAACAGGTCTTGATTGCCACCGAAGGTGAGCTCGCGTACGGCGCGGGCATCATCGTCGAGGACGGAATTGACACGCACCTGTCCCGCCGGAAGCTGGAGGTACGGATTGTTGTTGCTGCCCGACGCGTTAACGCCGAGCGATGTTTCGCTGAGGATCAGTCCGATGTAGCGATCTGTTCGCAGCTGCAGACCACCATTCCAGTCGGTGTTGTCGCCGCTGGCTGACGCGAGTTGTGTTGGTGCACCGCCGACTGGGCTCCGGCGGCCACCACCTGCACTAAACGTGATGCCATAGGACACGCCGTTGAGCGAGCTTGGCGGCTGGATATCGATGGTGCCGAATACGCTGCCGTAGTCGCTGCGTTGATTGCGTCGCTCGTTGGCCGCGACCCTGGGGATATGTTGCGCATCAAGAATGCCGAGGAAATGTGTGACGGAATCCGGTGCAACGCCTGCCGTCTGCAGTCCAAGTGAAGTGGTGTTGAGCAGCGTGGGATTCGTATTGGTTCGATGATCCAGCTGGTACGACAACGAATAGAAGGCCTTGTTGAGTTGCAGCGGTCCGGACGTCAATCCGCCGACAGAAACATTGGTGTATTTCGTGCCGAGGGCGTTTGCGGCGCGATCGGTCCACTGCAGGTACGGCGAACTGGTGACGACATTGATGCCACGCGTGGTGAAGTTGGATCCGGAACCCGACGTCAGATTGAGATTCGCGCCGCTGAAGCCTCCGCGCGATGGATCAAACGATGACGTGGTGAGCGACGCGGTGATCGCGGCATCGCGCGGCAGTCCATTGCTGCCAAAGGCCAGTCCGTTGAGCGTGAGCGAATTCGCGTCGGCTCCCATGCCGAGCACGGAGAATCCATCAGCGCGTCCATTGAGCCCAGTGAGTACCGAAACACCAGGCATGGTGCCGACAAGCGCCGTGAGGTTGCCGCGTTGGTCAGGCGTGAGCGAGCCGGGAGACACGTTGCTTTCCGTACCGCCAGTATTTGGTGTGGCCCTGTCGTCGCGACCGATGCGTTGCTGCTGCCGCGCTGTGGTGATGACCGTATCGAGCTGCATGGGGGCGAGACGCGTGTCGGCGACCAGCACATCCTGGTCCGCCGTTCGCTTGATTTCGAACTGCCGGGTGCTAAAGCCGATCAGGGCGAAACCCATGATGTAGTCGCCCTGGCCTCCGGGAAAGGCGATGCGGAAAGCACCGCGGCTGTCGGTGCGCGTTGTCCGGGTGACATTGCCTGGTATCGATGTTGCTGTCACGCGTACGCCACTGAGGAGCGTACCGTCGACACTCGTGACGTGCCCACGGATCACGTCGCCCTGCGCTGCCGCGGGAGACGGCATCATCGCCCCGGCGAGGGCACCCAGGAAGACAAGAAACAGGCGGAGTCGTGGTCGCATGGCCTGAATATTGCTGATTATCCCGCGCAGTTGGATCTTGGCGCAGCCGTGATTATTGGACGCTTAGCCAGCTGTCAGGGGGGGACATGCGACGCAGCACCCACTTGTTTTTCCGCCCAGCCAACCACACGCGCCGGGTTCCCGGCGACAATCGCAAAGGGCGGAACTTCGAAGTCAACTACTGCTGCCGCTCCGACGATCGCACCAGTTCCGATTCGAGCCCCTGACGTTAGCAGCGCTCGCGCACCTATCCAAGCGTTTTCACCTATAACAATGGATGGAATTTGCGGTTCTACTTGGGTACGGCCTATGGCGTATCCTAGCTCGACTTGATTAGCGGAGCACTGCGCAAATGGCGTCGCACCGAACGTATCCGCAAGTACGACTTCGTGCGAAACAAACGCGTAGTCGCCGATCAAAATCCGGGACCGAGTTGAGATGATCGCCCCGACCACGGTCGCGTAGTTACCGATCTCCACCTCACCTTCCGGTCCCAACTCGAAGAAGGTGCCGCGGTAAATGCCGCTGTCGTGTCCAACGCGCACGCCACACGGCCGCCGACTTTGATAGTGAAGAAAGGCATAGGAACTATAACACCAGCTCCGCGCGCCGATCACTACGTTCGCAGGCAGCGGTCGCGGAAACCAGTCGTGAACCAGCATTCGGTCCGCGCTCATTGATTTGCGCTTCGTTCATCCACCAAGCGGGCCGGATTTCCAACCACCGTCGCCCCGAAAGGCACATCCTTCGCCACTACCGCTCCCGCCCCGATCCGCGCCCCGGCCCCGATATGCACGCCCTTCAAGATGATCGCGCCGATGCCGATCCAGACATCATCCTCAATCACGACCGGTTTCGCGACGACCGGGGGACGTTGCGTGCGGTCGCCTTCTGGTGCATTGGCGAGCGCGTCGCGCAGGCGCGCTTCCGGATTGCGCGGGTGAAAATC
>JAYSVL010000210.1:0-6154 GCA_043718595.1 Gemmatimonadaceae bacterium | reverse complement strand
ACTGATATTCGCATTGCCAGGAACGATGGCGAAACAAATTTCAGCGAGATCACGACGGTCGCCGAATCGCCGCTTGATCCGAAAGTGTTGTGGGTGGGCACAGACGACGGCAACGTGCAACTGTCGCAAGACGGCGGTAAATCGTGGAGTGAGCTAAGCGCCAACATCACCAGCGTCGCCAACGGAAGTTTCGTTGATCGTATTGTCGCATCGGGCGCCTCGCGCGGCACAGCGTACGTCACGTTCGACAATCACCGCTCCGGCGACTTTGCGCCGCACATTGTTCGCACCACCGATTATGGCAAAACATGGGTGTCATTCACACGCGGGCTCGCCGCCAACGCGCCGGTGCGGAGCATCGTCGAGTATCCCGGTGCCGCACACGTACTCTTTGCGGGAACAGAGCGGTTTGTGTACGTCACGACTGACAGCGGTGCCACGTGGACGCGCGTGACGGGCAATTTGCCCACCACCCGTTACGATGACCTCGTGATACAGCCGCGTACGAAAGATCTCGTGTTGGGCACGCACGGCCGGAGCATCTGGATTCTCGACGACGCGTCTGTCTTCGCCGAATGGTCGCCGACGGTGGCGGCGGAACCGGCGCATCTGTTCAACGTGCGCCCGGCGACGATCATCAACTATTGGGCCGACGTGTCAACGGCCGCGCACAACATCTTTGCGGCAGAAAATCCAGCCGAAGGCGCCGTCTTCTCATACCATCTGTCAAAGCCCGCGCAGAACGTCAAGTTCACCGTCACCAATGCCAGCGGTCGTGTGGTGCGTGAACTCATCGGATCAAAAACGGTTGGCACCGTGCAGCGCATCAACTGGGATTTGCGTTGGCCCGCAGCGGCGGGTGGCGGACGTGGCGGTGGCGGCGGTGCCGAAGACGAGTTCGGCGGGCAAATGGTCGCCGCTCAAGCTGTCGGACGTGTGCCCGGGCGTGTTGCCTTGCCGATTCCCGCACACAACATCGGCGCGCGCGGATTCTATGTCTCGCCAGGCAAGTACACCGTCACGATGGATGTCGACGGCACCACGTCATTGCGCACGTTTGACGTACGCGGCGACCCAACGATGATGGAAACCGTCGCCGATCACAAAGCGCGCGAGTCATTCCTGCTCGACGCGCAGGATGTGCAAGCCAAGATCACTGCGGCAACAATAGCGTTCCGCGCTAAAATGACGACGGCCAAGGGCGACGACTCCGTGCGCGTACAAGCGCTCGCGCTCAAACTTGGGCTCGTTGCGCCGCCGCGTGCTGGTGGACCGGGTGCCGGTGGTGGTGGTGGTGGTGGCGGTGGTGGTGGCGGTGGCGGTTTCGGACGTGGTGGTGGCGGCGGTCCGGGTGCAGCACTCGGTGGATTGGCGGGACAGTGGAACGGCAGCGGCGCACGACACGGTGGACTGCAAGCGCCGAGCGGCCAGCACCGCGCGATTCTCGCCGCGGCGAAGTCGGCGTTGGTGGAGATGGAAAAAGAGTTGGCACGGAAGCCGTAGCCGCCGTGCCATCTCTCGTTGTGCGTCTACACAGTGTCTGACGGGTAGTCGGACTACACGTTGTGAAGCGGGGTCATATTCGACTGGAGTATGCACCGATGCGTCGTTCTACAGCCCTGTTGAGCATTGTCGCCGCTATCGTCCACCCTTCAGCGATCTAACCGTCCCGCATAGGTCAGCGTCCCCGACGGCGGAGTTGCACCAAAATTTGCGGCGCCGGTAATCGTGCCTGTGCCGGTGGTATTTGCGTACGCGCCCGTGCCTTTCTCAACCGTCCACGTACCCGCCAGTGTCGCCGCCGTCTGACTGGTGAACGTCAGCGTCGCACTGCCGCGCATCGTCAACGTGCCCAGCTTTCCCGTGAGTGTGCGCACGTACGTGAGGGGCACCGGCGATTGGGTGAGCGGCCCGCCGAAGGTGAGTTCCTCCGTTGTGCCGCCGCTGTCCGAACGCGTGCCAGACATGGTGAACGCGCCAGCAGATGTGGTCTGTCCCGTGAGCGACTGGGCAATCGCAATGTTCACCGGGCCACTGGGTACAGGTGTGGTAGCGCTGTCATTGCAGGCGACAACAGTGCTGGCGCTGATCATGAGAAGGAGTCCGGAAAGGGTTGAGATGCGCATGTGTTCCTCGTGGTGTGGGGCTCGTTGAGCCGTGTGCACGAGAACCTCGGGCGCGATCCGGGTGGTACGCACCCCCCGATTGCGTGGCAACTTTTGGGTGGTGGCCTCGAAGCGGTCGCGCTTGGCTCAGCTCATAAGCGACCACGTTGCCGACGGCGGCGAATCTGCGTCGCCCGCGGCCAGCGAGTGCACGGCGACGGTTACGTCGGCACCAACAAGGATGTCACGCAGCATGCCGGTGAGCACAATCTCGCCGGGCCGAGCAGCCAGCGCGGTGTCGACTGCACGCGCGAAGGCTGCACCAACAGGCACGCCGTCGGTCATGGAACATGCGCCCACATGCAGGGACATGCCGTTCGTACGCCCGGTCGGTTGGTCGCGCAGTTGGCGAGCGCAACGCAGCGCGGCGCTCGGCCCATCAAACAGCGCCGTCCACGCGGCATTCGACTGACGCAAGAAGCGCGCACCATGCGACTCCAGTACAGCGCGCGTGCTCGCATCCAATCGTGTACCGGCCATGCAGAGGATGATGGCAATCCACGTGCGCACATCGGGCGACGCATCCGGCTCACGCAGGTACGACACAACCGTGCGCGCGAGCACATCACCATCCACAAAGTAGACGTGATCGTCGCCCGGCAATTCCACCAATCGTGCGTGTGGCAAGTGCTCCGCGAAGTATCGGGCGGCCGCCAGCGGCACCATAAGATCACCGACACGATGAATGATGAGTGTGCGCGTGCTGATCGATGGCAGCAGTGCCCGAATGTCGATCGCCCGTGAGTTGCGGAGCACCGTGGTCACGGCCGATGGACTGGTTGCAGCTCGCAGCAATTTCGACCACCACGCACGGAACGCGAGGTCGTCTGCACGAGACGGCGCAAAGCGGTCGAGCGCCCACGCGTCACCCCAGCGCTCTGTGAGCGGTGCCAGCGGCGCGTACTGTTCTGCCGCGCCCGTCGTCCAGCGAAACTCGCTACCGTGCCCACCAATGAACGGCGACGCGCCAAACAGAATCAGTCCAAGCACGCGCTCGGGATACATCGACGTCAGCAACGCGGCGGCCGCGCCGTTCTCCGACGTGCCCATAATGAATGTCTGCGTCACACCTGCGGCATCGAGTACGCAGCGCATGTCAGCGACCATCTCCTCAAGCGTGCACCCGCTGACCTGTCGGTCGGACACACCAACACCACGTTTGTCGAAAAGAATCACGCGGGCCGACCGCCCAAGCTGTTCAAAAAACGTGACGTACTCCGGCGTCTCCCATGCCACGTCGAGATGCGACACAAAGCCGTGTACAAACAACAACGTCACCGGTCCATCGCCCACGACCTGATAGGCGATGTGAACGCCATTGTTGTTGGCGTAGCGAACTTCTGAACGGGTGACGGCCGCAACGACCGGGGCTGCCACCGGTGCGTCAAGTAATCCGCGCGTCATCGCCACACGAATTGCTTCAGCGCGTGACGAAACCTCCAACTCGCGATACAGATTCTTGATGTACCAGCGCACGGTCTCGGTCGAGAGCGACAGGCGTTTCCCGATCGTGGGCGCAGAATGCCCCTCGGCGAGCAGCGTCAACACCTGACGTTCACGTACCTTGAGTTGCTGTGGCATGTTGCAGTATGCCACGTCGGCGAGCGGCATCGCCAGCATTGCTCGCAAAACCTGTCATCGACCGGCAGTCAATCGCCTCACCGGGTCCGCCAACATGTCGCGCCTTATCCGTGGTACCCTCATCGCCCTGTCGATCGCTGCGTTCGCGCTCGTTAGTTACGGACGGTGGAAGAACCCCGAACGTGAAACACTCAGCGACGCGGCGCGAGTCGGCGTACCCGGTCAGTTTGTCACGTTGTCGCTCGGACGCACACACTTCGACATCAGCGGACCAGACACCGGTCGCACCGTGGTGTTGGTACACGGCTTTTCCGTGCCGTCATACATTTGGGATTCCACAGCCACGGCGCTCGCGTCACGTGGATATCGCGTCATTCGCTACGACTTGTACGGCCGCGGCTGGTCCGATCGCCCTGATGCCGCGTATGACGGCGCGATGTATGACACACAACTCGACGAATTGCTCGATTCATTGCACATCACGCAGCCGATTGACTTGATGGGCCTCTCGTTTGGTGGTTTTGTCACCGCGCACTACGTCGCTGGTCACGCCGCACGCGTCCGCACGCTCACCTTGGTCGATCCAGTGAGCTCGTCGTCACCAGTCCCAGGCTTCTTGTCGTTACCAATCATCGGCGCGTATGTCTGGCAAGTGACACAAATGCCCGGCAAGGCGGAGAGTCAGGCGTCTGACTTTCTGCATCCGGAACACTTCCAGAATTGGGCAGATTTATACAGACCACAAATGCGGTTCAACGGGTTCGGCCGATCGCTGCTGCGCAGCGCCATGACAATGAGTCACACCAATTTCGACTCGCTCTATACGGCGGTCGCGAAAACCGGAGTGCCGGTGCTATTGGTGTGGGGCCAGCAAGATCAGACGGTGCCCATTGCACTGTCTCGCGTTGTTCGCAATAACATTCCGGCCGTGGAGTTCGTTGCGATCGACTCGGCGGGGCACTTGCCACACATCGAGCAGAGTGTGCTGGTACACAACCGTATGCATCAGTTCCTTGTGGCGCATCCGGTGCGCGCGCCCTCCATCCCATAGTGGCAAGTCGACGAGCGCCGTAGAATTAGCGTTCATCTCTACCACGGGTGGCTTTATGCGCGCGATTCACTTGCTCCTGTTCAGTGCCGCACTCGCTGGAGCACTCGGTTGTGCCAGCGTGTCCGGCAGCAATGTCTCGTCGAAAGCGTCGCCGACCGGCTCCGCGCAGGGAGGGACACTGGCGAAACTGTACTATTGGCGCGCACGCCCAGGGAAATTCGACGAATACAGTCGTTACGTACGCGACGTCGCCGAACCGATCGATCGCGAAGCACAACGGGTCGGCGCCTTCCTGTCGGTCTCGACGTTGGTCGCGCGGGACGCCGCATCGCCGTGGACGCACATGAGGGTGTTCGTCCTTCGAGACTCGGCGCAGCTCGCCGCATTGAGCGGCGCACTCGACGCGGCTGGTATTCGCTTGGAGCCGGACAGCGTGAAACGCCGAATCCGCGGTGAATACTCGGCAACATTGCGCGACAGGGTTGGTGATGCCACGGTCGAGTTGCTACGCTGAATCGACAAGCGCGATTGCACGAGCGAATCGGCGCGTGACCGGCATGGTCACGCATTGTCGGAGTCCATCCAACCCATCCACTGCGATTCATGCCCGCCACGCCGCAACACATTCCTGTTGTTCGGAACCTCGTTGAGTATGGCGTGATTCTCGCGTGGTGGGGCGTGATGCTGGCGCTCTGCGCGTCAGCGGTCACGACACCTGCGGTGATGAGCATCGTGGTGGTGCTGGGCTGCTGGGTGAAGACCGCGTTCTTTGGGACGGAGAACATGCGGCAGCTGTTCGACGCGGCGCGCACCAATATGCCGCACCACCGTTTCCTGATGCTGATGGGTGTCAACACGTCGCAGATGATTCTCGCATTCACGCTCGATTTTCATTTGTTGCATCGGATAGACGCAACAAGTTTCACGGGCATTGAGCACGTGACCGGTGACGCGGCGCTGCTCTTTAACTTCTTCTATCTCAGCACGCTCAATTTTTCGTTCTTTGGTTACAGCGATATTCTGCCAACAACGGTGGCGGCAAAAATTGTCAACTTGTCGGAAATTGTGCTGGCGTTTGTGACGGTCATCGTGATGCTGTCCGACTTCTTGAGCCTCAAGGAATCGTTGCGCGATGGTCGCCCCGGGGCGTAGCGCTACTCAGTCCGGCACGACCTTGGCGCCACGGTCGAGTTATTGCGCTGTCGCTGGGGGCGCAATCAGCGGGACCTCGCCTCGTCACGCCGTTGTGACCGCCGTCGTGTTCTCACCGGTGCGCCTCATGGTTTCGCGCTCCTGCGCCGCGCGCACCTGCCGCAGTCCGCTCTGAATCATGCCCAACACGAGAAACCACGCGGCA
>JAYSVL010000209.1:0-6157 GCA_043718595.1 Gemmatimonadaceae bacterium | reverse complement strand
CTGCCGGTCGGCAAGCCGAACCTCGGCGATCGGTCGCGGTTTCTCGGTCGCGTCGGCGAGATGCTCGATCGTCGCTGGCTGTCGAACGACGGCCCGCTGGTGAAGGAGTTCGAGCGCGCCATTGAAGCGTACGTCGGCGTCAAACACTGTGTGCTGACCTGCAACGCGACGGTGGCCCTCGAAATCGCCGCCCGCGCGCTCGGTCTGCACGGCGAAGTGATCATGCCGTCTTACACCTTCGTCGCGACCGCCCACGCGTTGCAGTGGCAGGGCATAACGCCGGTGTTTGCCGACATTGATCCGGCGACGCACAACATTGATCCCTCTCGCATCGAACACCTGATTACGGCGCAAACGTCAGGGATATTGGGTGTGCATGTGTGGGGGCGTGCGTGCGACACGTCCGCGCTCGCCGCAATCGCCGACAGGCACCGACTGGCGCTCATGTACGACGCCGCGCACGCGTTCGGCAATTCACATCACGGACAGATGATCGGCGCCTTTGGTGCCTGTGAAGTGTTCAGCTTTCATGCGACGAAGTTTCTGCACAGCTTCGAGGGTGGCGCGATCGTGACCAGCAACGATGCGCTTGCCGAGCGCGTGCGTCTCATGCGCAATTTCGGATTCGCTGGCACTGACCATGTGATTTGTGTTGGCATCAACGGGAAGATGTCCGAAGTGAGCGCGGCGATGGGACTGACGTCGCTCGAGGCGATCGATGCCTTCATTGCCGTCAATCGAACCAACCACGAGGCGTACCGACGGTGTCTGTCCGACATCCGCGGCGTTCATCTCATCGACTACAATCCGGAAGAGCGCAATAACTACCAGTACGTGGTGGTCGAGGTCGACCCCGAGGTTGCGACGCTCACGCGCGATGCGTTGGTCGACGTGCTGCAGGCGGAGAACGTGCTCGCGCGGAAGTACTTCTGGCAGGGGCCCATCGAATGGAGCCATATCGGTCCCAGCCCCAACGACGGGCACTCGAGCTCGGGGAAACCGAACGACTCGCCGCTCGGGTCATGGCGCTGCCAACCGGTCAGGCTACGACGGTTGCTGCCGTAGAGACTATCTGTCGCATCATCCGCCTCGCCCTACGTGAGGCCGTTGACGTGCGGGAGCGACTGCGGGCGCGCGCGCTTCCGCCTTAACCTGTCGTGCTCTTTCGTTGCGCTTTGACCGACGCGACCACGAGTTTCTTCAGCGTCGCGACATCGACGTCGCCCAGGGTCTTGATGTGCAAACAACCGCCCGACTGTTTGTGTTTGCCAAGCTTGGCCATGAGCGCGTCATAGGTCGGGAAGTTGCGAGCCATGTACAGCACGATCGATGTGGCTCGCGGTGAAAAGGCCACGACTGGCCAATCAGCGACTCGACCATCGGCGTAGGCAAGGTCATAGCTGCCGAAGCCGACAATCGCTGAGCCCCACATGACCGCCGGCTCGCCGGTTGCCGACGCCATCATCTCGACCAGCGTTGTGAAGTCCGCCAGTCGGTCGCCTTTGGCCGACTCTTTGAGAAACGCGGAGACGCTGGCGGTGGTGGGCCTGGTTTTTGCTTCAGCGGCCATGGCGGTGTCGGTGAGATGGAGCGCGGACGTGAGATGGTTCGACATCTGGACACTCTCGAAACACACTGGCCGCGCCGACACTCGCGAGGAACTCGCGTTCTTCGGCAGCGCGCGCCCGCCGAGTCATGTCCGTGGTGTCGACGCGGGCCTTGAATGCCTCCACTGCGAGTGCGCGATGATGCAGCAACTGGTCGCTGGGCTGCTCCATATGTGAAGTCGAGTTGCTATCCAATTGCTGTGCTCCTAAAGTCTGTGGGTGATACTAGTGCAACGGGTAGCGCGCAGATCGCACGCGCTCCCGAAGTTCTCGCAACAGCGCATCCGTCAGTGTTGGTTGCTCCGGTTGCGCTACCAGCGCGCGGGCGGCCGTGAGCAGGTCATCAACTCGTTCCGACTGCGCCAGCTTCAGTAACAGGTCGGCGTCGAGTGTGTCCTCCAGCACCGCCAACATCATGAGGGCTTGTGTGGCGTGTCCAGTGTGCCCGGTCTGGTCGAACTCCACCAACCGGGCGACCAACACCGACTCCGGGACAACCATCGTCATCGTGTGACCGGCTACTTCGACGGTGACCGTTGGGTCGGTGATGTCGAAATCAGGCACCTCGACGAACCACCCGCCACGGATCCAATGGCGTGAACCCGCCGAGTGAAAACCAATCGACTCGAACACGGTGTTCACCAAAGACCGCGGTGGTTTCAACCAGTTGTGCGATACCACCAGATCAATATCCGGCGTAGTGTAGGCACCCGGCATCATGAACTCTATCACGCCGCCTCCCACGAGGACAGCACGCAACCCGCGACGTCGAAACGCTTCGCAACAGATCGCCGCGACGGCTGCGAGTTGCTTCGAATGCGCGATAGCACCCGTCGTACTGGCGTCGATCGGATACGTTGCGGCCGGAAGCTTCGCTAGCTGCTCCCGCAAGTCCTGAGTATCAGCAGAGGTCATGTCCTAACATTATGCTGAGAAACACGCCAAGCGATCATTTGGACGCTCTGCGGTCGGGCAGGACGGTAGCATTTCGTTAAAAGCCCGGCGGGTTTTGGACGGCACCGCTCTTCGTCGAAGTATTGCATTTGTGTCGCATGAATACTGCCATCGCCGCTGCCGGTGCATGCTTTCAGATATCGTTCTGCGTTGCGTCGTCGCCGAGCGCCTCAGCAAAGTACGCAGCGACATCGATGAGGAGTGCCTTCTGCGCGCCGTTCGGATGCCATTCCAGCACGGAGACGGTCAACAGATCAGCCGAGTCGCGGCGGATGACGCGGATAGAGCGATCCCAGCGGTTGACTGTCCAATATTCCGCGACGCCATGACGAACGTAGAAGTTGCGCTTCTTGCCGAGGTCACGCGTACGGGTCGCGCGTGAAAGGACCTCTACCACGAGTGTCGGCGTCGGCATGTCAGTCCATTTTTCTGGGAGCGGAGCGATCGGAGGGAGGACCATCAGATCTGGCTCCACCTGCGTGGCGCGGGCCTGAACGACAGCGTGGGGACGGTAGATGTCTCCAAGGTGCTCCGCTTTGACAAACGGCCAGAGAATCCCATGCAAGACCGTTATGAGGCGCTCGTGTGCCGGCGAAGGAGCGGGCGTCACGAACAGCTCGCCGTCAATGAGCTCGTACGTGTTGCCGTCCTCTGGCAGCCGATCAAGGTCGGCCAGTGTCCACGCGCTCGTCGCAGGTGCCATGAGCATGAGCTGGATGTCTTTAGGCGTTGGGGGTCGTTCCGCATGCGATGACGATACGCGCGCACGCCGAACGGTCCGTCACCGTTTCCTTGCACCCCACATCATCACGTCGCAATACCCTCAGACGCTACGCTCGGCGTCAGCGCTCAGTCAATAGCGAACTGCGCCGCCAGCGGTGGATAATCGCGTGGCGCCAGGGTGCCCAATCTGGCTGCGCAGGCAGCCTTCCCACATCGCGACCGGCGGTTAGCATCTCCGCCATGCCAACCGCCATAAAACCCAAGGAGCTTACCCTCCGCGGCCTGATCCTCGGTGCGCTCCTCACCACCGTGTTCACCGCCGCCAACGTCTACCTCGGCCTCAAGGTCGGGTTGACGTTCGCATCGTCGATCCCCGCGGCCGTGATCTCGATGGCCATTCTGAGTGCCGTCAAGGACTCATCGATTCTCGAGAACAACATCGTACAGACCGTCGCCTCAGCGGCGGGCACGTTGTCGGCCATCATTTTCGTCTTGCCCGGTTTGGTGATTGTCGGGTGGTGGACGGGCTTTCCGTTCTGGCAGTCGTTTCTGATCTGTGTGAGCGGTGGCGTGCTCGGTGTGATGTTCACCATCCCGTTGCGTCGCGCGCTGGTGACCAACTCCGACCTGCCGTATCCGGAAGGCGTCGCGGCTGCTGAAGTACTCAAGGTGGGATCAAGCGCTCGTGGCACAGGTGCCGCTGATGCGACCGAAGCGCGCGAAGGACTGACGGCGGTCATGCTCGGCAGCGTCGCGTCAGCGGGACTCGCGATCGTAGGCGCGACACGCATTCTCGCGGCGGAGGTGAGTGGTGTGTTTCGCGTGGGCGCGATGGCGGCGAGTGGCTACAGCGTGGCGTGGTCGCTGGCGTTGTTTGGGGCGGGGCATTTGGTTGGCATTGCCGTTGGTATGGCAATGCTTGCTGGCCTGCTGATTGCGTGGGCGGTGGCGGTGCCGATACTGACGTCAATGCATCCTGCCGCTGATGCGGCAACGCTGACATCGAACACAATGACCATCTGGCGGACACAGGTGCGCTTCATTGGCGCGGGCGCGATCGGTGTGTCGGCCATCTTCACACTGGCAACGTTAGCCAAGCCGGTAGTCGCGGGTTTGGTGAGTACGTTGCGCGGGTCGCAAGCGGTTGGTGTCGGCGATGATCTCGACCGCGACATTCCGCCATCGTGGATTGTGGGTCTCACCGTCGCGTGTCTGGTCATCGCTGGTGCGCTTGCATGGTCGTTTGCGCACAACTCGGCGCTCGCTGAACACGCAGTCGTGCTGACCGCGGTTGCGGTGCCATTCGTCTTTGTTGTCGGCTTTCTCATTGCGGGAGTCGCCGGTTACATGGCGGGTCTCATTGGTGCGTCGAACAGTCCCATCTCGGGCATTGGCATTTTGGGAATTGTGAGTTGTGCGACGATTGTGGCGGCGGTGGTGTCGCCAACACCGGAGACGCAAAAGGTGTTGGTCGCGTTTGCGCTGTTCGTCACCTCGATCGTGTTTGCCTGCGCAACAATTTCCAACGACAATCTGCAAGACCTGAAGACCGGCCAGCTGGTTGGCGCGTCACCGATGAAACAACAGATTGCGCTGATTGTTGGCGTGGTTGCCGGCGCGGCGGTGATTCCATCGGTGCTCAACCTGCTGACGACGGCGTACGGCTTTGCCGGTGCACCCAATCTCAACGTTGTCTCGCAGAATCCGCTGCCAGCACCGCAAGCCACGCTCATTTCCGCGTTGGCGCAAGGCGTAATCGGTGGCAATCTCGATTGGAAGATGATTGGGATTGGCGGCGTGGTTGGCGCGGCGCTGATCGTGTTGAACGCAACGCTTAAAGCGACGAAACGCGGTAGTCTGCCGCCGCTCGCGGTTGGACTCGGGATCTATTTGCCGATGTCGGCGACGTTCGCGGTAGTTGTCGGTGCGATCGTTGGCCATTGGTACAACGCGCGCGCCGCGCAGTCACGTGAACCGGCGCGCGCCGAGCGACTCGGGACATTAGTCGCGTCTGGGTTGATTGTTGGCGAGAGTCTGTTTGGCGTGCTCAATGCCGGACTTATTGTCGCCTTTGCGAAAGACGCACCGATCGCCTTGGTGGCCGAGGATTTTGGACCGGCCAAGGTGCTTGGGCTCGCGGCGTTCGTAGGGTTGGTGTTTCTGCTTTATCGATGGATGTTGCAAAAAGGCGGCAACAGGCCATCCTCGGCGTAGCGTGCGTTCGCGACTGCGCTCCTTCGGCGAACCATGACGAAAGGCAAAACAGGTCGACCTGTACGCAAGGTCGACCCGTTTCAGTCAGATCACGTGTGCGCTCGGTGAGCGCTATCCGCGGCACTCCGCGCGGATGGGGGTGATGGTGGTGCCGCCCGGGATATTGACGGTCAGCTCGAAGATGAGGTCGAAGTTGGGTGCCTTGCCCTTCGAGATGATGCGCGCGTGCACGTGCACGGTGGACGAAAACGGGAGTGGCAGCGGGTCTACGATCTGCACTTCGTTATTCTGTTGCACGACGTACGCGACGCCGGTTGCCTGACCCACGCCCTTGAGGGCCGCGTAATTGGTCTTGATTTCAAGCGTTCCATCGTCGAACGTCTTGACGGTCCGATGGATCTTGCCGGAAAACACCACAGCTTCCGGAATGCACGGATTCGCGGTGATGAACGGTCCGACATCGGCGAACGTTTGCGAGACAGAGACGCTCGCCGCTGGCGCGTCGAACGTTTGCTGCACCTTGCTGACGCCGACAGGTGACTCGCTGCACGCAGCGACAGCAACAACGAACAACGCGGTGGTGATGAATCGTCCGATCATAGTTAGTGTCCGTCCTGAAACTCAAAAACCGCGTGCACAGTTGCATGTGGATAGGTGCA
>JAYSVL010000208.1:0-2147 GCA_043718595.1 Gemmatimonadaceae bacterium | reverse complement strand
CGTACAACGCCGGCGACGTCGCAGAGGGAACCGTCGGCCGGCAGTCGGTTCTGTTTCGACATTCGCCTGACGTCCTTCTTTTGCGCCGTACGCACTCGTCGTTCGCTGGACTATTCGCACCTCCTGTTCGACGCGATTGTGCGGAGACACCGCGCGATGGTCGTGATTTGTGCATCGCGTGCGCGCTCGTTGCAGTTCGTGGGGCGCCGCCGCATACACGCGTCGCCTGGCTCGAGGCAGGCAACGAAACTTCGATGGATCGGTAGACGCGAATCGGCCATCTTCGATTCGCGTCGTCAGCATCCTGCGAGTTTCCCGGCTCACCCGATCGTCCCGGACACGCTGTAAAGATGAGATCACTCACCCTCATGACATCAGCCGTTCCTGACCACCGCCTCCGATCAACGGCTGGCAGGTCGGTGCGTCGCGGGTGATCGCCCGCACCGTGAACGCGACGCGACTGACGCTGGCGCCACAGAGGAGCGTTTGAGTCGACGTCGCGGTGCGCAACGGCGAGTAAACCCGACGCCGACAAGCGTTGCGACCGGCAACGCTGTGAGCTTGACGCCGGGCGATACGGCTGAAGCGCAAGCGCTTGCGCGCACTTGCCCTCCCGTCGGACAAGGCGCGCCACCACCCTGCAGCAGATCAAGCGCGGCCGCGAGCCCGGCTGCAATCGCGAACCGCGGACACAGCCCGCGGCGAAGGGAGCTCAACACGGAGCGCCGATCAGCGCTCCGTTTAAGCAGACTGAAGCGCAAGTTGTCTATGCGCGACATCACAGCCGAGCGTGCGTAGAAGTCGCTGATGATCGCAGCGTCGCAGCTTGCACGGATTCTTGCGCTGCAGCAATCAGGGACGTAGTGATGAAACAGCGCGAGAACAAACGTCAACAAGCGACGTTTCATCAGTTTACAGACGTCGCACCGATGTTCTGGAGAGGAATTACGATCACCGCAAACCGAGCCCGGAACGACATGACCGCGGAATCGCAAACTCAACTGCGACGTCGAGAATGCAGCAGCAGTACTGTTGCAGATTAGCAACAGCACACGGAACGAAACCGAAAGATTTCGCAGTTCAGTTTTCCGTAACTACTTAAACCACAGAGGCTTACACAAAAACCCCAACCACACTGAAGCACGGCACAAGCCATGCTCTGTCTGAATCGTCAGTTCGTAAAACACCAAAACTCACCTGTCGTTTGACCGACAGCTGCGCAACTCAATCGCCAACAACAGCATCGGACTATTTCCGCGGGTGACGAATCACCTCCCCGCCGTTCGGTGCCATCTCCGAGAATTGAAGCAACCCGCCTCGGTACAGCTTGGCGGATTTACACGTTGCTGTCGTAATGGTGCCGCCAAAAGTCAACGCACGAAGTGTGCCGGAGAGGCAAATGAATGCGGTTGGGATGTCGATCGCAGCTGTCCTGTGCACAGAAAGTCCGCCGCCGAACGCCACACGCGATCCTGAATCAGGACGTGTGACGTGATTGCGTTCGCGGCTACACCCCGGACCAAGCACCTCTTTACGGTCGACGTCGAAGAGTATTTTCAGGTGGACGCACTCGCGCCCTATGTGCCACGCGCCACCTGGTGCTCGTTCGAGAGCCGTGTCGAGCCCGCCATTGATCGATTGCTGGATTTGATGGCGCGCGCCGGAGCCACCGGAACGTTCTTCACTGTCGGATGGGTCGCCGAGCGCCACCCCGCCATGATCAAGCGCATTGCGGATCAGGGGCACGAAATCGCATCGCATACGTACGATCATGAGCGAGTCACGCACCAGACTCCAGCGGCGTTCCGCGCCTCGATCCGGCGAACGAAGCAGGTCCTTGAAGACATCACCGGAACAGCTGTGCTCGGCTTTCGTGCCCCGAGTTTCTCGATCGTGCGCGGGACCGAATGGGCGCTTGACCTACTGATCGAGGAAGGGCACGCCTACGACTCATCGCTTTTCCCTGTGTCTCGCGCCGGATACGGATATCCGGGTGGACATCGGGATCCATACTGGATTCATCGCGAGTCGGGCCGCATCGCTGAAATTCCTCCGGCGACGCTCCAGGTGCTCGGGAAGACGCTTCCTGCAGCCGGTGGGGCCTACTTCCGCATCTTGCCGCCGCAACTCGTGCATGCGGCGTTGCG
>JAYSVL010000207.1:0-20943 GCA_043718595.1 Gemmatimonadaceae bacterium | reverse complement strand
ATAAGGGCCGTATTCTGCAGCAACTGCAGCTCATTCCGGAACATGCGCGCGTCGTGATCGACGGCAGCCAGTCCAAGGTGGTCGACTTTGATGTACTGGAAATCCTCCGTGACTACCGCACCAATGCGGCAGCGCGCCACATTGCCGTCGACGTGCACGGCATCACCCTGACACCGAGTACCACATGAGAACGCTGACCAAAGAACTCCGCGATGCCCTCACCCCGCAGCTGGCGATCGACGTCCTGCGCAAGGGGAACGACCGCTTTGTCAACAACCTCAAGGCCAATCGCAATCTGCTGCAGCAAGTGAACGAGACGAGCGACGGCCAGCATCCGATGGCCTTCGTGCTCAGCTGTATCGATTCGCGAACGTCAGCCGAACTCATTTTCGATCAGGGTCTCGGCGACATTTTTAGCTGTCGTATCGCGGGAAATGTCCTCAACGATGACATTCTGGGCAGTATGGAATTTGCGAGCAAAGTGGTCGGCGTGCGAGCAGTGGTGGTGCTCGGCCACACCAAGTGTGGCGCGATTCGTGGTGCGTGCGATCACGTCCGCATGGGCAATCTGTCGACACTGCTTCACAAGATCGAAGACGCCATGGAGATGGAGCAAGAAACCGTTGGTGATCGCACGTCGGCGAACTCGGAGTTTGTCGAGCGCGTCGCAACGAACAACGTCTTGCTGGTCAAGCGCCAAATCCTTGAGCGAAGTCCGATCATCGGGGAAATGATCCGGGCGTCGGAACTCGCGCTGGTTGGCGGGATGTACGACGTCGATTCCGGTGCCGTAACGTTTTACGACTCGCACATGGTGATCGGCGAGCATGCGCACAAGGACATGGTGTTTGGCGCACACGCGGCGTGAGTCGAGCCACGACGCACGCAGTTGCCAACAGCACCATCTCGGCCAGCGTCGAGGAGAAGTTTTATGTTCGCGACCCGATGTCCTCGACGCTGGGCGTGCGGATCATCGAGCATGGCATTCTCATGCTCGATGAAATGGGTTACGAACAGTTCACGTTTCGGAAGCTCGCGGAACGCCTGGGCACCGCAGAGCCATCGATCTATCGCTACTTTCGCAGCAAGCACGGCCTGCTCCTCTACCTCACGGCGTGGTACTGGAGTTGGGTGGAAGTCCGACTCATGATCGCCACCGTCAACGTCGTCTCAGCCGAGGACCGCTTGCGTCGCGCGCTCCTTGAACTGACGCAACCAATCATTGACGACGCCTCAACGCCGCATGTAGATGAAGCGGCGTTGTATCGCGTCGTCGTGGCCGAGTCCTCCAAGGTGTACCTGCAACGCGAGGTCGATGCGGAGAATCGCGAGGGACTCTTCCGCAGTTACAAGCGACTGTGTCAAACGGCGGGGCGCATCATTTCCGAGATTAACCCAGACTATCCGTACCCAGTCGCACTCATCTCCACCGTGGTTGAGAGTTCGCATATGCAACGGTACTTCGCGCAACACCTTCCGTCGTTGACGGAAGTTGATCGTGGAAATCCCGATGCCACGTTAACGAGTTTTCTCACCGACCTCGTATTCAAGGCGATCACACCAATGCCGCCTGCCTAGCGTCGGCGGGTCCCCCGAGCTGACGTGCTCCGCGTCACCGGAGCGGTCTCGAACACCGGCGCCCCCAGCACACTCGCGATTGGCGTCACACCAAGCCCTGGTCGAACCGATGCCGCGAGTCGGCCGTTGCTTCGTTGTGGTGCGCCGTCGGCGATGGATACGGTGAGATACGAATTAAAGTCGGTTGACGAAAAGAGAAACCGCTCGGGTGTGCTATGCGCGAGATGGGCGATTGCCGCAGTCACGATGTCCCCACCCCACGTGTCTTCGATCGTCATCGCGATGCCGAGCGAGACACAGAGGTCGCGGATCTGTCGCGCTTTGGTCAGCCCGCCAACTTTCGAGATCTTGAGATTGATGACGTCCATCGCCTGATCGCCAATGCCTCGCACCACCATGTCGATGCCATCAATCACTTCGTCGAGCACGAACGGTCGGTGGGTATGTCGTCGAACGGCCAGACACTGCTCGTATGTCACACATGGCTGCTCGATATACACATTGACGTCGCGCACGGCGTCCACGACACGCATAGCCTCATGCTGCGTCCATCCGGTGTTCGCGTCGGCCACCAGCACGTCGCCCGTCTCGAGCGAGTCTGCCGCCGCATGAATGCGTACGATGTCGGTGTCCGGCTCGCCGCCAACTTTCAACTGAAATTTGCGATAGCCCTCACGCCGATAGGCGCGCACCTTTGCCGCCATGCGCGCTGGCGTGTCTTGTGAAATCGCGCGATACAAGGCGAAATCATCACCGACGCGCCCACCCATCAGTGTTGCAACGCTCAGCCCACTCACTTGGCCGAGAATGTCCCAGCAGGCCATGTCGATGGCGGACTTCACATAAGGATGTCCACGCATGGCGGCGTCCATTCGCTCGTTGAGCACGGCGAGGGCGCAGGGATCTGCGCCCAACAACTGTGGGGCCAGTTCCGCGATGCCCGCGCGCGCGCCGTTCGCATACGCGGGTAGATACGCCGGGCCAAGCGGGCAGATTTCGCCCCACCCCGTAATCCCATCGTCGGTCTCGATGGCAACAACCGTCGAGTCGAACACCGACACGGAATTGCCGCCAGACCACTTGTAGCTCCCCTCCTTGAGGGGTAGATCCACCTGGTACACACGAATCGCGGAAATCTTCATTGCTGAACTTGACCTATAGGCTGGGGGTGTAAACCGGCGACGCTGGACGCATTGCGCGAACTCGCACGCGAGACACAATTGAGGATAGCCGGGAAATGTCGTGACGGCGAACCTACGTGCCTCGCTCGCACAATACCATGGCCATCCTCCGCAGCAACCGACCCTCACCTCGCGTCGTGCCGTGACCTTCCTGCGTCGTTGTATCGCCTGCCTTGCCGCCTCACTGCTCGGCGGCTGCTACCTGAACGTCGATGGCCCGAAACCTGGCACCGGTCTTTCGGCGGAGGCCAACGGTTATCTCGAACAGATGATGTTCCTCATGCGGAACTACTCTATCAAACGTCAGACGGCAAACTGGACGCTGATTCGCACGACGATGTTTGGCGAGGCGGAGGGCGCGCGAACGATCCCGGACACGTTCAAAGCCATCACGGCCGCGTTGACCCTCATTGGCGACGGACACAGCTCCTATCGCGCCGTGTCAGGCACCGTTCTGTATGTGCCGACTCGCACCTGCACCGCCGCAGCCATCACGACGCCAACGCTGCCGAGTAGTGTGGGTTATGTGCGCGTTCGCTCCTTTGGAGGAACGGGGACCGCCGCCACCGACTACGCCAGGGCGCTCCAAGATTCAATTCGCGCGCGCGATCGTGCGGGGCTGATCGGATGGATCGTTGACCTGCGCGGCAACAGCGGCGGCAACATGTGGCCCATGCTCGCTGGCGTCGGCCCCGTCCTCGGCGACGGGTTGGTTGGGTACTTTGTTGATCCGCTCAACGTCACCTCCATCTGGGAGTACCGGGACGGTGCCGCATCACTCAACAACGTGGCCCTCGCTCGTGTTGAACAGCCGTACGCGCTGATGCAGCCGCGCCCACGGGTGGCCGTGCTCACCGATCAGGTGGTCGCGAGTTCCGGCGAAGCGACCGCCATTGCCTTTCGTGATCGTGGGGATGCGCGCACGTTTGGCACCGCGACGTGTGGGTTGTCGACGGCCAACCAATCATTCTTTCTGAGCGACGGTGCGTCACTGATTTTGACGACATCGACGATGGCCGATCGATCGCGGAAAACGTACGGCGATGTGCTCACTCCTGACGAAACCATTGCCGACCCTGCGCAGACCGTCGAGCGAGCCGTGATCTGGCTGCAAACCGGTCGATAGCGGGAAATCGTGTGCTACGAAACAGATGATTGAGTTCGATGACGCCCTGCCGTTACGCAGGGCGTCGCCGAACGACGCCGGTCCTCAGCGCTCTTCCATCCAGCGATCTTCCAGCACCTGCACCGTCTTGGTGAACGTCATGCCGTTCACCTGCAGCGTGACTTTGTACGTACCGGGCGGCACATCGCCACCGCCGAAACCGCCGAAACCACCGCCACCGCCGCGACCACCCGGTACGTCTGCCACGGGCGAGAGATTCCACAGTACGCGATTGAGCCCGGCGTCACGTGGGCCGGTGAGTGTGCGGATGTCGCGTCCGGTGATATCGGAAATGGTGATCCGGACGTCGGTCGTCGCTGCCACACGCAGGTGGTAGCTGATGTACGTCCCACGCGGTGCGTTCTCGCCGCGAAACACCTGCTGCCCGGTCACCTGCTGACCGAGCTTACGATCGGTGAGCCACGACACGGCGGGTCGGATATCGAGCAGCGTTGCGGCGGCCGCCAGCACAGCAGGCGTGAGCTGCTGCAACGAGGTGACGTCATCCGCGATCCAGAGACCACGCCCATGCGTGGCGACGATCAGATCACCATCGCGCGGATGCACGTGGATGTCGTCCGTTCGCACCGTGGGGAAGTTGTTCATGAATTTTTGCCACGACTGCCCGGCGTTGAGGGAGACGTAAAGACCAAACTCGGTGCCAGCATACAGTAGGTTGCGATTCTTCGGATCTTCCGTCACTACCTGCACGTTGCCGGATGCTGGCAAGCCGTTCGTGATTGACGTGAACGTTCGACCAAAGTCTCGCGTGACGTAGATGTAGGGCTTGAGATCGTTGCTCCGATGGCCATCGACCGCGACGTACGCTGTGGCGGTGTCGAACGCCGAGGCGACGACTCGTGACACCCAGTGGAAGTGACCCGCAGGCAAGCCCGGGAGATTTTTCCCAACATCCGCGAACGACGCCATGTTGTCGCGCGTGAGCTGCAGGCTTCCGTCGTCGGTACCAACCCAGACAAGCCCTGGTTTGATCGGGGACTCCGACACGGCAATGATCGTGCTGTACTGTGTGAGGCCGTCGTTCTTGGACAACATGCTCTGGTTGCCCTTGACGCCCATAATGTCGACGGTGTTACGGTCGAACTGTTTGGTGATGTCCGCGCTGGCGATCCACGTCTCACCGCGATCATACGAACGAAACAGCCGGTTTCCGCCGAGCCACATCACGCTCGAGTTGTGCGAAGACAGCTGGAACGGGGTGTTCCAGTTGTATCGGAATTGTTCGCCCGCCGCCGCATTGACGACGTTTGGATTCCCGCCTCTCCCACCACCGCCGCCACGGCCTCCGCCACCTGCTCCGGCAGCGCCCGCGGCCGCTGGTACATCGACAGGCGGCGGTGGTGGAGGTGCACTGGGCCGCACACTGCCTCCGCGCCCGGTGCGCAAGTCCAGTCGACTGGTGTTGCCGTTCTGCGACTCGGCGTAAATGATGTTGTAGTCGTTTTGGTCTTGGCCAGCGAAGAAGCCGTCACCGCCGCCAATATTGAACCAGTCGGAATTGAGTATGCCCGTTGTGCTGCGTTTAGCGCTCGGACCACACCAGCTACCGTTGTCCTGCAGACCGGTACACACCCAATACGGGCGCCGCATGTCCGTCGACACATCGTACGCCAATGCCGTGGACATCGTCTTCACCGACGTCCACGAGCGTCCCTGATCGTAGCTGATATCGAGGCCACCGTCATTGCCATTCAAAATGTGATTGGCGTTGCGAGGATCGATCCAGATCGCATGGACGTCCACGTGGCCTGGTGCGCCGTTCCCACCAGCTTCGTTCAACGTTGCGAATGTGCGACCGCCGTCAAGGGACTTTGCGATCGGCAGCCCGGCCACGAAGATCAGGTTCTCGTCCTGCGGACCGACGCGCAGTTGGCTGAAGTACATCGGACGCGCGTTGCAGTTGCTCACGTGGCGCCATGAGCCACCACCGTTGTCGCTGCGAAAAATTCCGCCAGTCGCTGGGTTGAGCGGTGGCGCGGTTTGCGGCGTATTGCCGGCGCGCCCGCCAATTGCGAATCCACCTCCGGGTCCCGCGTTATTGCACGCGTCATATCCGCCGCCGCCGCCACCACCGCCGCCACCACGACCGGTTTCCGGGTCCGCGCCCTGGCCGCTCAGTCCCGCCTCGATCTGCGCATAAATCGTGCTATTCCGCGACCGCGCGACATCAACTGCGATGCGACCGTATGTCCCCGGAGGCAATCCGCTGCCCGTCAACTTCGTCCACGAACGTCCACCGTCCGTAGTCTTCCAGAGTGCGCTCCCCGGTCCGCCACCGTTAAAGCAGCAGTGTGTGCGACGACGCTGATAACTCGCGGCGTACAACACGTTGGTGTTGCTGCGATCAATCGCGATGTCCGTGAAGCCGGTGTTCTCGTCGATGTACTTGATCTTGTTCCAGGTGCGACCGCCGTCCGTCGTCTTGTACACCCCCCGATCGGGGCTCGGCCCGAAGAGCGGTCCGGTGACCGCCGCATACACCGTCTCTGGATTGCGCGGATCAATGACAACACGGGAAATCGACTGTGTTTCGCGAAGGCCCAGCAGCTGCCACGTCTTGCCGCCATCGGTCGTCTTGTACATCCCTCCGCCGAACGATGACGTCTGGCGATTATTTGCTTCGCCGGAGCCAGCGTAGACGATGTTGGGATTGGTGGGATGAATGGCGAGATCGCCGAACGATGCGACCTCGTAGGTATCGAAGACGGGAACGAACGTTGTCCCGTTGTTCTCCGACTTCCAGATGCCACCAACAGCGTAGCCAAGATAGATGATCGACGGGTTACTCTCGGACACCTCAACGTCGTGAATGCGACCACCCATGCTGGCAGGTCCAATGCTTCGGAATTTGAAGCTCTTGAGCAGCGGGTCCGATGACTGATTGATCATCGGTGCGCCAGGTGCCGTCGTCGCGCCTCCCTGCGCGTCGAGTGGTTGCGACAGCACCGACAGCAGCAGCGCCGTCAGCGCGTAGAGTGTGCCGTTTCCTGCTCGCGTCGTCATCGGACTTAAATCCTCGTGGTGGGTGCTGGCGCATGAGGCACAGGCGGGGGCGCGCGCGACTCAGCGGCACCACAGTATCGAGCGAGAACGTGGCGCGGTCAACCAAACGGTGTTAGGCGAACAGTCACCATTACGCGCTGCCAATGCGCTCAAGTCCCGTCCGTGGTAGAGCTCGCTTGCGTGGTTAGCCCAAGGGTTGTACCTGCACATTGCGCCGCTTACACAAGGTCGGTCCCACATCGCAAACCGGCGACCTGCAAGGCGATGCTATTCAACCCCCGGAGGATATCGAGATGTCCATGACGACGGTCGACGAATTGCTCACCCTGGCTCCGTGGGGAACGGTGCTGGACTCGAACGAGAACATCCGATCGTCGCGATCTGCGCGCAGCGTCATCGGCGCGATCGGCGACGCATTGACTCGCGCCGATGCGAGACAGCGCGCCGAGTTGCGGCATCGGCTCGGTTATCTCGCGATGGCGCTTGGCGATGTGCGCGAGAAAGCGATCGAAGCGTTCACGCTCATGCGTGAGGGTGCCATCCTGACAGGTGACGAGCGACTTCAGGCGCTCGCCGAGTGTGGCCTGGCCGCGGCCCACGATTTCATCGGCGAACGTCGAGAAGCACTGGGACACGCGTGTGAAGCACGACGACTGGCGGAGTCGCTTGGTGATCGGCGCATTATGGCGATCGCGATCAATGAAGAGGCCCAGTTCTACAAAGAGAACGGCGAGAATGAACGGGCGTTCGCGCTCTATCGCGAAATGGAATCCATTGGCGAGGCGCTCGGCGATACACGACTCGTCATGGGTGCGCACATCGGGATGGGACGAACCACCGACATGGGGCGAGCCACGGTCGGCATGGCGCACTACGAGCAGGCGATTGCGCACGCGAAGGCGTTGGGCGACGAAGCCACACTCGCACTGTGTTATAACAATCTGTCCGATTGGCAGATTTTCATCGGTGAGTATCAGGCGGCCATTGACCTGCGCGAAGAATCGCTGCGGTTGGCGCGCAAGTGGGAGCTTAGAGCAGATATTGGCCGAGCGTTAATTGGGCAGGCGAAGGCATACACGCTGATGGGCAACAGCGCCAAAGCGCACGAGTTGCTCCGAAGGGGGTTCCCGACCGTGGTAAGCGTCGCCGACCTCGAAGGCGACCTGCACAGCTCGCTCAACCTCGCCTACCTGTATGTGGAGAGCGGAGACGTGCCGCGTGGCGTTGAGCTGTACCGTCAGACGCTCGAGCGCTCACTAGCCGCGCCCGATCATGCCTGTGCCGTATTTGCTCAGTGCGCGCTCAACCTGTTGGCCGACGGTGGCATGCCGACACCGGGCCTTTTGCCCGTTGGCGAGCACGAATTGAGTGACGCGGACCTTGCCGGTGTCGTGGGTGGCCTGAACTCCCCCAAACTGTATATTACTTATCCAACGGGCGACATGAAATTTCACGCCGGACCGTAGTCGTAACCGTCGGCAGCGAACTGCGTGGCGCACCGCACTGGTGCGTCGCGCGGGCTCCGAATGGAGGGTTGCTTCGATATTGGTTCGCAATGCTTGCGTCATGAACTGATGGCATATCGCATATAGATATTGCACAATTGTCATACTTCAGCAATGTAATAGCAGGCCAGGGTATAGCGCAGAGCACGTCGAGCGACCTACATTTGATGCGCTGAGAGCACGCCGCGACTCAACACGATCCCTTCCGCGCCTTCGCCATTCGTGAATCCCGTCCTGCGTGGTGCCCTGCTTGCCAGCGTTGTCGCGAACGCGGGTGCCGCTCAAACCGCTACGGCAAAGGACACCGCGACACTGTCGCAGATCACGGTCAAGGCGACCCGCAGCGCGACCTCGTCGCTCACCACGCCGCTCGCCCTCTCGAGCATCAATCGCGATGAACTTCGCGCCGTGAGTGGCGCCGGGCTTGACGATGCGCTGAAGCGTGTGCCGGGCGTGCTCGCGCAGTCTCGCTACGGCACGAGTGATGTGCGACTCGTCATCCGCGGCTACGGCGCGCGCGGTGCTGGCGACCGCTCAAACGCGGGCACGTCCCGTGGCATTCGAGTGCTCGTAGATAGATTCCCGGAAACAGAGCCGGATGGACGCACCGCGTTCGATCAAATCGACCTCGCCATGGCCGAAGGAATTGAAGTGATTCGCTCAAACGCCGGTGCCCTCTGGGGCAACGCCGCCGGTGGTGTGGTCAACGTGCTTAGCGTGCCGACCTCGCGAACCGCACAGTTCGACTTGCAGCCGATCTTTGGTGGCTTCGGCGTCAGGCGCTACGCGTTTCGCACCTCCGCGCCGATCGGCAATGGCACCGCTTGGCTCGCCGTCACCAACTCGCAAAGTTCGGGCTGGCGTGCGAACTCCGACGCCCGTCGTGTCGTGCTCAATGCCGGCGCCTCGGGCTTAGTGGCTGACCGCACTCGACTCGGCGTCTATCTCACCGCGGCGAACAACCTGATGCACATCCCTGGCCCGCTCACACAGGCGCAATACGACGCGGACCCATCGCAGGCAAACGCGACCTACCTCGCACGCGATGAGCGGCGCTACAACCGTCTCGGTCGCCTCGGCGTGTCGATTCAGCATGAGTTCGACCCGAGCATGTCACTGTCGTCTGCGTTCTATGTGAACCCCAAGTATCTGCAGCGGTCGGAACGCGGCACGTTTCGCGACTTCACGCGGTTTCATTTCGGCGGCAACGTCGTCGGCCGGAAGGATCTCGCCATGGGTGCGATGCGCAATCGTTTCACGGTCGGACTCGACGAAGCGTATCAAGACGGGGCGATTCAATTCTACAATTTGTCGGCTACCAACACGCGCGGCACGACGCTAGCCGAAAATAAGGGCGAAGGTGCCAGCAACTTCGGCCTGTTTGCGCAGGATGAACTCACCGTCACTGACAGACTCTCACTGGTACTCGGTGCGCGCTACGACAAGGTGGCCTACTACTATCGCAGCTTCCTCCCCACCGCGGTGACGCGCTTTGACTCGCGCGCATACGACCGTGTGTCGCCGAAGCTCGGTGTGAGTTATCGGCTAGGCACGTCGCAGAGTATGTATGCCAACGTCGGCGGCGGCCTGGAAGTGCCGGCCGGCAACGAAACCGATCCCATACCCGGCGCGCCGGCACCCGCACCGCTCCTCAATCCGCTGCTCGATGCCATCAACTCCACAACATATGAAGTGGGTTTCAAATCGTTGAGCGCCCCCGTTGGGCGTCTTGCGTTGCGCGTTGATTACGATGTTGCGCTCTACAACACCGAGGTGGCCAACGAGATCGTGCCGTACAACGGTGGCCGCTACTACCAAACGGCAGCGAAAGCGCGACGTCAGGGCGCAGAATTTGGACTGGGCGCCGTCACCACGTCGGGAGTGTTCGCGCACGCGGCTATCACCGCCTCGAACAACAGGTACCGCACCTACGTCGTCGATTCGGCCGTACAATTCCCGACCGATCCCACCAAGGTTGGCAAACGCGCCGACTACAGCGGCAACAAGGTGGTCGGCGTTCCAGGATTGATGACCAATCTCGAAGTGGGCGCTGAAATACCTGGCTATCGCGCGCTGCGCGTGAAAGCGGGACTCGAACGTGTCAGCGAGTACTTCGCCGACGACGCCAACAAGGTGCGTGTACCGCATACGCCATCATCAACCTCACCGCCGAGTTGCGGAAACCGATCGCGACGCGCAATGGATGGGGGCTGCGTGGCTTTGTCACGGTGCAGAATGCCACCGATGCCAAGTATGTCGGCTCGGCGTTCCTTAATCCCGATCTGGTGAGTGGCGCACCTGCCGTGTACGAACCCGGTATGCCGCGTGCCCTCCTTATCTCGTTCTCGGTTGGCAAGCTCCCCTGACGTTCTCGGTGGCGCGCACACGCAACATGGGCGCGCCTTCGATGCGCCGGTTGCAATGCGTTGCTGGCCGTGCCGGTGCATCAGGCCGTAGTTTTCGGTCATGCGCCTTTTGTTTGCCGAAGACGATCGCCAGCTCCGTGCGTCCGTCGCGCGCGGGCTTAAGGAAGAGCGGTATGCGGTCGATCAGGCCTCGACGGGATCGCAGGCCATGTCGCTCGCTGCCGCGAGTGAATATGACGCGATCATCCTCGACGTCATGTTGCCTGGTGCAAGCGGCATTGTCGTCTGCCGCACCATTCGCGAACGTGGCAGCCGAGTCCCGATCCTCATGCTGACCGCGCTCGACGCGGTCGAGAATCGCATCGCCGGGCTGGATGCGGGTGCCGACGACTATCTCATCAAACCGTTCGATTTCGGCGAACTGCTCGCGCGATTGCGTGCGCTCATTCGGCGGCGCGGCGAGGTGATGTCGACGCAACTCATCGTCGGTGACCTTGTCGTCGACATGGCGCGCCACACAGTGCGCCGCGGTACACGCGACATCGCGCTGACCGCAAAAGAGTTCTCGTTCCTGGCATATCTCGCACGCAACGCCGAACGGGTGGTGAGTCGCGCGGAGCTCTTGACTCACGTGTGGGATGAGGCCAAACCGTCGTACTCGAACATTATCGATGTCTGTGCGAGTCGGCTGCGTCGAAAAATTGACGACGGCGAATCCGTTGCCATGTTCACGACGTTGCGGGGCACAGGTTTCGTTCTTGCAACGCCACCACCCACGAAATCGGCGGCTACACCGAAGCGTGGCGTCCGACGTAGCACCGCAGTATGAAGGCAACGAAATAGCGACATAGACGTTTGCTGACCGTAGGGCGATGGTTACTGGCGCACGCAGTATTCGCCTCCCGCTTTGCTCTCGGTCGTTCACACCACTGCCGCATCTCGGAGACCCTGTCATGTCTGTGTACGACGAACTGGATCTGCTTGACCTTGCTGAAGCCGATACTCGGCGTCAGGCCGACGCGATGGCGTTTGCCAGCGACGTTGATCGACGACAGTTCGTCTTTGCGTCACTCGCCGCAGCGGCCGCGACAACCTTTGGCTTTGGCGCGAAAGTCCTCGCGCAGACCGACGGGGGACGTGGTGGGCAGCCCGCCGTTACTCCCGTGCCGCTCGACAACATGGAACCGGTCTCTTGGACGTTCCAGCCATATCCTGGCGGTGTCGGTGCGCTCTTGGAGAAAACGTATCGCGAGAAAGGGATCAGCGCGTTCGATCGTCAGCCCTTCGCGTGGAGTGCGACCAGGCCTGGCGCGTTCCATCTCGCGCCGTGGGGCACCGCTGCACTCCCCGCCACCGATGAAGAGATTGCCTACTTGCCGGCGCATCGACTCGCCGCAGCGATCAAGGCTGGCAAACTGACATCGGTGCGACTGACACGCATTTACCTCGATCGTCTCAAGACGCTCGATCCGACGTTGGTGTGTGCGGTCACGATTCTTGAAGAGCGCGGATTGGCTGAGGCGGCGAGGTTGGACGCGGAAATCAAAGCAGGAAAGTATCGTGGACCGCTACATGGGTTGCCGTGGGGTGTGAAAGATTTGTTTGCGGTGAAGGGCACGCCCACGACTTGGGGCGCAGCTGACTTCGAGAATCGCGTGATTGACGACGATGCAGAAGTGGTCGTGCGCTTACGCGAGGCCGGAGCGGTGTTGATCGTAAAATTGTCGACCGGACAGTTTGCACAAGGTGGCAATTGGTTTCGCGGTGGCACAAAGAACCCGTGGAACATCACGCAGAGTTCGAGTGGATCGTCCGCCGGTCCGTGTTCGGCAACAGCGGCAGGATGCGTTGCCTTTGGCATTGGCACCGAGACCTCCGGTTCCATTGTCAGTCCAGCGACGACCTGCGGCATCAGTGCACTGCGTCCCACCTTTGGTCGCGTCAGCCGCGCTGGCGGCATGGTCCTCGCGTGGTCGATGGATCGCGTTGGTCCCGTCACCCGCACAGCAGAAGACTCGGCGATGGTATTCAACGTCATCCACGGTGCCGACGACAAGGATCCGGGCTCCATCACGATGCCGTTTCATTTTAACTCGAACATCAATCTCGGCTCACTGCGTATCGGCCTACGCAAACAGAACGCACCAACCCCCGACCCGGTATTTCTTGCGTTTGTCGACAAACTGAAAGCACTCGGCGCGAAACCAACCGAGCTTGCTGATCCGCCAACCGTTGCCGGCAGCGCGCCTGGTTTTGACGTCGAATCCGCAGCCGCTTTCGACTCCTATGTGCAGATGAAAGCGAAGGAGCTCGGTATGGACATGGCGACCGTTCTCACAACATATGGGCGACAAGCCAACGGTGGCGGACGTGGTGCAGGTGGCGGCGGCGGTGGAGGTGGCGCTCCAGGCGGTGGCGCCGTCCCTGCTGGCGGTGGTGGTGCACCTGCTGGCGGTGGTGGGGCACCTGGTGGTGGTGCGGGCGGCGGTGCGCCGTTACGTGGTCCGAACAGTGGGCAACTCAATCGCTGGGTTCCCGGACGCACTCCACTGGCGATGGACTTCGTGCAATCGCAGCGTCGTCGCTACAAGCTGATCGTCGCCTGGCAGGCGTACCTCAAAGACATCGACGTGTACATCGGCGCTGCCGACACTGGCGCTCATTCGCAAACCGGACATCCGGTCGCGGTCGTGCCGATTGGATTTGGCCTGCGACCCGCGGGCTTCGGCGGCCGTGGCGGTGGTGGCGGACGAGGGGGTCGTGGTGATTCGACATCGGCGGCCGCAGCAACGCCACCACCGACGCCCGCGGTGCCGCTCAATCCGCAGCCGCTCTGCGCACAAATCGCCGGCAACCTCTACAACGACGACCTCGTGCTCTCTGTCGCGCACAAGTATCAGGTGAGCACGGCCTGGCATCACGAGCGACCGAAGATCGTTTAGCGATACGCGAAGCGCCTGGTAGGTCGTCTCCATGCGACCTGGAGACGGCGAGGGCGGGTGTTGAAGTGCTCGCGGTTGGCGATCTCGACCGATAGCCCGTCCATTTCCGTAGCGGTGAGTTGATGGTTGTTGCTATATGAAGCAACAGTTATTATATTTTTGTTGCCTTTAAGCGCAACCGTTAGTATGTATTCGTTGCGCTATACATCATCAGCCACTCGCCATGGACAGAACATTCCGCCGCCTCGCCCGACGACAGCTCTCCGAAACAACATCGGCAACCGTACTCGCCGGCGCTGCGGCGCGCCCGCGCGACGGGTTCGTCGCGGCTATTCGAGAAGCGCTCGACATGACCGTGCGACAGTTTGCGCTGCGGCTCGAGATCGCTCCTTCTGGCGCGTTACGTCTGGAGCAGCGCGAGCGCGACGAGACGATCACCCTCGGCACGCTCCGCCGAGCCGCCGACGCCATCGACTGCGACCTGGTCTATACGCTGGTACCGCGAACGCGGGGCACGGTATCAGACACTGGCGGCGCGCTCGACGCACTGATTGCGCGTCGCGCGCGTGCCGTTGCCGAAGAGGAGATCGGTCGCGTGTCGCACAGCATGTCGCTCGAAGCGCAGTCGGTACGACCGGCTGACCTCGAGCTGCAAATCGCGCAACGAACCGCCGACTTAGTTGAAACACCACGCCGCTTGTGGGACATCGAGATCGCGCTTCGCTCCGCCGAATGAAACACGCACGCTCAGTCACGGTCCACCCACTGGGCTCGTTGCATGCGAGCCAGGTGGGTGCAACACGGTTGGATCCCGATGAAGCGGACGCATTGCTTCCATCGCACATTGTCACGCAGCAGGACCTCAATGCGTGGGAGCAACTCAACATCGCGCGCGGTGCCGAGTGGGCGCTGTCGCGACGGCATCGCTCGTCGGCGCGCGTGCTTACACCAGCGTTTGGTGCGGCGCTCCATCGTCGCATGTTCGACCAAACGTGGGCGTGGGCCGGTCAATTCCGGCAGACGGGGAAAAACATTGGTGTCCCGGTCGGCCAGATCCAGACGGCGTTCCACGATCGACTCGCCGATGCTTTGGTGTGGCTTACGCACGGTGTGTTCGCGCCGCACGAAATGGCAGCGCGCCTGCATCATCAATTGGTGCTCGTGCACCCGTGGCCCAATGGCAACGGTCGATGGTCGCGCCTGATGGCGGATGCAGTGCTGCACGCCGAGCGACAGCCACTATTGAGCTGGGGCCGCGCTGACCTGGCACGTGTTGGGGATGCGCGCGCCGATTATCTGTCTGCGTTGCGCGCGGCGGACGGCGGCGATTACGCGCCACTGCTGGCGTTTGTGCGGCGGTAGTCTAATCCCCTTCGTCGTCGGGTTCGTTGGCCAATTCGTCGATCGCGACAACAACGGCGAGCAGCAATCCCGCATCCTCGCCGTCAACGATATCCACACCGTACGTGTCACGAATCGTAAACCAGCGTTTGGACACCTGAGCAACATCGTCGTCGCCACGTCGAATGGTGTATTCGTGATCGAGGATGCTGCCTTTGGCAATGAGTTCCTCCGCACCTTCCACGTCAATCATGTATTTGTCTCGCAGCGGCGCGACGAGGGCCTTGCGAATCGTGGCGATGGTGTCGTCATTGCGCGAAATGATCATCGTTTTGCGAATCGCGATCAATTTTTGACGGACGGTAGCGACTTCCGCGCCGTCCATGTCTTCGATGACGGAGGTGTGCCGGAGACGAAAGACCTTCCCGTCGACGTGATAGACGGCAGTTCCGTCGGCATCTGTGATATCGAAATCGTCACCGAACGACAGTAACCGCTGACGCAGTTTGAACTGGGGCATGGTGGTTCTCGCAGTCAGTGGTGAGACGGTGGTCCGTAGCCACCACCGCCTGGTGTTTCAATGGCCAGCACATCGCCGATCTGCAGTGTGGTACGGCACTTCGCGGGAAGCAGCACGCCGTTGAGTGAATTTCGGCCGCATGTCCCGTCGCCACCACCCACCGCACCCGGTGGTGCGACGCGACGTCGTTCGGTGAGCAGCGTGGCCGTGCATTGTGCGCGCGCTTCGTAGCGGCGCACGACACCATCGCCGCCATGGTGCGCTCCCGCGCCACCACTGCCTCGTCGTATCGCGTACTCCACAACGCGGAGGGGATACGCTCGCTCCAGTGACTCCACGGGCGTATTGCGGGTGTTGCTCATTCCCACATGCACCGCATCCGGTCCATGCGCGCGCGCGCTGGCGCCCTGCCCGCCGCCGAGCGTCTCGTAGAAGCTCCATCCGGACGCGCCAAGGGTGACGTTATTCATCGTGCCCTGCCCCGCCGCCGGGATCGGCAAGTCATGTACACCGATAGACGCCGCAGCCGCAGCCAGCGCGGCAAAGCAGACGTCGGTAATGCGTTGCGACAGCTCGACGTTGCCGGCCGCGACAGCGCTCGGATGCTTCGCGTTCGCCACGCAATCGTCGGGCATGGTGATGCGAAGTGCGCGCGCCACGCCATCATTCACCGGCACGTCATCGTCGCATAACACGCGCAGCACAAACACTGCTGCGGCACGCGCCACGGCGGGTGGTGCGTTCACGTTGCCGCGAACGGCCGGTGACGTCCCCGCAAAGTCGAGATGCAACAATGCGTCGCGTACCTCCGCATGCACCACCACCGGGATTGATGCGTCGCTCACGCCATCGCTCTCGAGTGCATCGTGCGCGCGTCCAGCGGCCCCTTCAAGCAGGGCAAGCCGCGCGCGAACCCGACGCTCCGTGTAGTCCAGCAGCGCATCCACCGCGTGACGCAGCGGCGTCGCGCCGAGCCGCGTGTAGAGTTGCTGCCAGCCAGCGCGCCCTGCCGCGCACGCGCCGCGCTGCGCCCGCAAGTCCCCTTCGCGTTCGGCCGACGCACGGACGTTGGCGAGCACCAACCGCAATACATCGTCTTGTGCAACACCACCGGCTTCGAGCCGCACCGGCGGTACAATGATGCCTTCCTGAAACAGTTCCGTCGCGCCGAACGGCATGCTGCCCGGGCTCATGCCGCCGACATCGGCGTGATGTGCGCGCACCGCCGCATACCCAATGATGCGCGAGTCATCGTTGGGGTCGGCGATCACCTCCACCATCGTCAGGTCGGGCAGATGTGATCCACCGTGCGATGGATCATTGAGCAGGAAGAGATCGCGCGGGCGCGCGTCGCGGGCGCGAACGGCGGCAACCGATTCCGGCATCGCGCCCAGATGCACCGGGATGTGCGCGGCCTGCGCCACCATACGACCGTCCGCATCAAACAACGCACATGAGGCATCGCGTCGCTCGCGGATGTTTGGCGAAATGGCACTGCGTTCGAGCAGCGTGCCCATCTCCTCCGCGATCATCGCAACGCCCTGCGAGAATACGGTGAGCTCAAGCGCGTCAAACGCATGCGGCACGCTCGCGACGTGCGCTGCGTCTGCGGTCGCGTCGTCCCGCGAAGCACTGCTCATGCCGTGGGTGCTCCGTCAGCAGTGACAAATCCCGCCGACAGCAGGGCCGCGTGGAGTTGTGTCTGCCACTGCGCCCGTAATTCCAGCATCTTCGCGCCGCGGCCACGTTCAGGTGCCATCGACAGCAGTCCTTGCGCCGACGGGTGCACCACCGCGCATCGAGTCAGTGGTGGTGCGGACATATATGCGAGTACGGAGTCCATCGTTCGTGTGGCAACGCGACCCATCGTCACGATGCCACGCAAACCACGACGTTGGAGTGCGTCAACTTCGATCGTTAACCGCTGCATGTTCTCGTGCCCTTCCAGTTCGCTGCGCGTCGGCGTGCGAAACGTGACACCATCGTCGGTCGGGCAGCACGGATACGCGTTGCCAAGCGCGATGCCGTGCGCCACCGGTTGCACGCCTGCCGCGTGCAGTGCAGCGCCGTCCCATGCCACGCCGTCAACGCCCTGCAGCGAGATCGCGCCGATGTGCCGCAAGACATCGTAGAGGGGACGTCCTGCCGCATCACCAAAGAACGGCACGCCACTCTTGTCGGCGCCCCGAGGACCTGGTGCTTCCCCGACGAGCAGCACGTGCACTGGTCCGAGGAGAGGAAGCAGCGGTAACACGGGCAGTCCGCGAATGCGCGGCGATGGTGCCGTCATGATGGTCACGTGCGCTCCAGTAGCCAGCCACCGATCGGTAGCGCGTGAGCGGTCCATCCGTCGGCAATGCGCATCGTTGCGTCCGGCAGCTTCACAACGGCCGGACCAACGATCGAACGCTCCAACGCCTGACCGTCGTCGGTGTCGTGCGGCGGCAGCAAGTCAGTGCGAATAGGTCGCATGAATTGTACGGGCCACGGTGTGCCAATCAACGCCGTGCGAATGGAGATGCACTCCACGGCACGATTGAGCACAAAACCCGCGCGTGCGCGGTGTCGCTCGATGAAGTGGTCGCTAATGCTGGCACCGGAATCGCCGGGTGTGATCGGCACGTCCACTTCATATCCCTGTCCTTCGTATCGCGCGCGCGCCCACCAGCGAGGCGTGAGCGCTTCGGTCGTGGACGCAGGTGTTGGCGCTAGAGTCTGAGCATGCGTAGACGATGGTGTTGCCACCCGCGCATCGCCGTGATCGCCGCGCAGTCGCGCTGCTTCGTTTGCCAACAACCTCGCCAGCGCGTCCGCGTCAATGTTTTCGGCCCGCGCCACATAGCTTGTCAGCCCTTCGCGACGTTCGGGCGCGAGTGCGAGACCGATTGCACTCAACACACCGGCGTGTGGTGGCACAACAATGCGCGTCATGCCGAGCTGTTCGGCCAGGCCACACGCATGCAGCGGACCACCGCCACCAAAGGCGACGAGCACTGCGTCGCGCGGATCGACACCACGCTCCACCGACACACGTCGCAGCGCACGCGCCATCGTGGCGTCTGCTGTTGCGATCAGCGCAGTGGCCGCGCGTTCGACTGTCACATTGAGCGCATGCGACAGGGTCGTCATCGCCGCCTCGGCAAGCGATGCGGTAATCGACACACCACCACTCCATCGTCCGGCGGCGACATGTCCGAGCACAACGTGCGCGTCCGTCACCGTGGGGAAAGCGCCGCCAGTGCCGTAGGCAGCGGGACCAGGTGACGCTCCCGCACTCTGCGGTCCGGCACGCAGTGCACCGCCGGCGTCGATCCAGCCAATGCTGCCGCCACCAGCGGCAACGGCTTCCACCAGTACGCGTGGCAACGCGATCGGCACACCCGCGACATCACCACCACGCTCCACCAGTGGCTCACCGGCATCAATGAGGCCGACGTCAGCACTCGTGCCGCCGATATCAATCGTTAGTGCACGTGGAAACCCAAGTGCGCGCACCACAGCAGCCGCGCCGGTCACGCCGCCCGCCGGTCCGGACAGGGCGAGCGACGCCGCGTGTACCGATGCTTCGGTTGAGGACAACGTGCCACCAGCCGAGGTCATGACGCGCGGCATGGGCAGCGCGCGCGCAGCAAGTTGCTCGCCTAACGTGCGCATGTAGCGTCGCACTGCGGGGCGCGCGTACGCTTCGGCAACGGTCGTCGCCATGCGTTCATACTCACGAATTTCTGGCAGCACCTCATGCGAACAGATCACATCGCACTCCGGCAGTGCACGCAGCACAGCGTCTCGTAACTGCCGTTCGTGCGTGCCATCGGCGTACGCGTGCAAGAACGTAATCGCGACGGTTTCGGGTGAGCGGGCGACGATCTCACGCACCGCATCGTCAACGGCAGCATCGCTCAGCGCGAGCAGCACACCTTCTGGCACCATGCGCTCGCGAACGCCGACCACGGCAGCGTGCGACACCAATGCCGGCGTGTGGTGACGCGTCAGGTCGTACAACGACGCACGCTCCTGTCGACGCAGTTCGAGGACGTCGGTAAAGCCAGCCGTGGTACAGGCCAACACGCGCGCGCCGCGTCGTTCGAGCAGGAGATTGGTCACCACGGTTGTGCCGTGCGCGATGAACGCGACATCACGCGCATCAAGCGCCGCCGCATCGGTGGCGACCAGCACGCCAGCCGCACGATCCACAGGATTGCTAAGCACCTTTGTTGCCCGAATAGCGCCGTCGGCGCTGATCGACACGAGGTCCGTGAAGGTGCCACCAACGTCGATGCCAACGGCCACACGGCGCTGCGGTGTCACGCCGCTCGCGCCATCGCGCCCGGTGACGAACGTCGCGCGGGTGCAGTTCCCTCCAGTCGCCAGACCGCGATCGCCAACGCGACATGGACAGGAATAGTAACCGCGAGCACGACGCCGCTCTGCTGTCGGAGCGACGGAATGATTTGCAGCACGGCACCCGCGAGAGCGAGTGCTGCAACGCAGCTGCTCATGCCAACGGCCGCTCGACTGCGCACGCCGCGCAACAGTGCGACTGGTACGACGACGGCTGCTGCCAGCAGCAGCGGATGCACCTGCAACAACGTGGTGTTCGCTCCCATGTACGCGGCGTGCTTGGTGGCAGTGCCGGCGAGCAACAGCAGCGTACCCAGTATGCCGCCAACGCCGTACCATATCGCGACGATTGCCGCCAGTACGACGCGAGCGGCCCGACGCCTGGCGTCGGCGAGCACCGCCAACAGTCCAGCGAGCGTCAACCCCACGAGCGCCCCGGGCACCAGGCGCACTGGTGGTTCGGTTGGCAACGGCACGCGCGTCGAGGTGGCAATGATGGTGTCCCGCGACACGAGCTTGTAGCTGTTGCCCAACTGATCACGTAACACGAGCGTCGTGAGATGGTTCGCGAGTTGTTCGGGAAGAAAGGCTTCCTCCCACCGCGTCAATACATGGTCAGCATTCCGGCCGAGTGCCACTTCAATACCGGCATAGACTGGCAGACTGGTCGCCGTGATGCGGGCCGTCTCGCCGCGCCATGTGCGACCGTCACCGGGATTACCAAACGCCGTCTTGATTTGCCCATGCAGTACACGATCCAGCAGATCACGAATGCGGGTGGCGCAATTGTCGACGTAGTAGTCGTAGCGATAGTACTTGTGCGCTTCCGTGGCATTCCATTCGATAAACTCGTACAACGCAGCGCGCTCAACCGGCGGCAACGCCAGCTCTTGCTGTCGGATAGCACGATCCTGATTTACGTAGATGCCATTGAAATCCTCGACACGATAGCCGGCCATCCAGAATTTGGTGTCGCCGGT
>JAYSVL010000206.1:0-6193 GCA_043718595.1 Gemmatimonadaceae bacterium | reverse complement strand
CCTCAACCTGTCACTCGGACAGCAGCAGCGCCTGTGCATCGCGCGAGCACTCGCCAACATGCCGCACGTGCTGCTGCTCGATGAACCCACCAGCGCCCTCGATCCGCTCGCGACACAACGGATTGAAGAACTGCTCTACGAATTGCGACGGGAGCTGACGATCGTTGTCGTCACGCATAACTTGCAACAGGCAGCGCGCGTATCCGATCGCACTGGTGTCTTGATCGACGGCCGTCTCGTGGAGATCGATGACACAACGCGACTGTTCACGAGTCCAGCCGATGCACGAACGGAAGCCTTTATCACCGGGAGATTTGGTTAGTGGTGACTGGAGTCGGAGGATACCGGCATTTTCACGATCAGCTCGCCGTGCTCAAGCAGCAGTTGCTCGACATGTCGGAGCGCGCCGAGTCACTGGTGAGCCTCGCGGTTGATGCGTTGTTGCACGGCGACAGGGAACAGGCACTCGCCGTTGTGGTGGCGGATCGCGAACTCGACGTGCTGGAAGTAGAAGCCGAGACGCTGGCGATCTCCCTGCTTGCGCTCCAGCAACCCATGGCGCGAGACCTGCGCTTCCTCATCGGCGCCATCAAGGTCTGCAATGACCTCGAACGCGTCGGCGACCATGCCGTCAACATCGCCGAAAGTGCGGTACGCATCATCGATCTGCGTGCTGGAATGCCGCCGGTATCGTCCATCGCCGACATGGCACTGCGTGCACGCTCGATGCTCAGTGACGCGATTGATTCCTTCATTCGTGGCGACGGCACCATCGGACGCACGGTCGGCAAGGCCGACGACGAAGTCGACGCCCTGCACGATGACCTCGTCACCACGCTCGTCGCGCACATGTCGGCGCATCCGGCCACGATCGCATCGTCTGTCGAGTGGCTGCTGGTGAGCCGCAACCTGGAACGCGTGGCCGATCTCGCCACGAATATTGGGGAAAACGCTGTGTACCTCGCGGAAGGAAAACAGATTCGTCATCGCTACGACGAATCGCTCGCCGTCGCACCGGCCACCATCCCAACACCTCGGTCATAGCGTGGCCACGGCGCTCGCCTCACCGACGTCCGGAGATATTCGCATTGCCGCCGTCGACGTTGGCTCAAACTCGGTGCGGCAAATCATCGCCGATGTTTCAGCGACGGGACAGATTCGCGTCGTCGACGAGATGAAGGCGATGCCGCGACTCGGCGAAGGGCTTGAGGCCAGCGGCGTGCTTGGGCAAACCGCACTGGATGCCGCCGTTGCCGCCATTCAGCGGATGGTGACGCTCGCACGACAACTCGGCGCGGCCCGCATTGAGATCGTCGCCACCAGTGCGGTGCGCGACGCCGCAAACGCTGCCGAGTTTACCGGACGTGTGCACGAAGCGACCGGAATTGAACCGCGCGTGCTCAGTGGAGAACAAGAGGCCCTGCTCTGCTTTCGGAGTGCCCTCGCGCACTTCGAGCTTGGTAACGGTCGTTCGCTGGTGATGGACATTGGTGGCGGCTCGCTGGAACTGGTGCTCGCCAAAGACGGCCTCATTGAGCGAGTCGCGTCACTGCCCTTTGGTGCCGTACGCCTCACCGAGCGATTCCTCGCGCCGGTCGTTCGTGGGCGTGGCGTGCGCCTGTTACGCGAGCATGTGCGCGACGGACTGCGGCGCGCCGTACCGGTCAAGGATTGGCGCGGTACGCGGGTCATCGGCTCCGGCGGTACGTTCACCAATCTTGCCGGTATTGTGTTGTCACGTCAGGGCGTGACGGCGCGCTCGCCACATGGCACGCGCGTGACACGCGTGGAAGTAGAACACATCCTGGAATGGTTGCAGCGACTCGACCCAGAGGAACGGACGCAGGTGTCGGGACTCAACCCAGCGCGTGCGGACATCATCGTCGCCGGACTCGCCACCGCGGCTGAAGTACTCGCGCGGTTTGATGCACGGGATGTGCTCTCGTCGGCGTACGGCATTCGCGAAGGACTGCTGCTCGAAACCGCTCGCGTCACACCAGTCGTCGCCGATCCTGGTGCCGCACGCGAACGCAGCATTCGCGAGTTTGCCGAACGCTGCCACTACGAAGAACCGCATTCGCGACAGGTGCAGACGCTCGCGCTGCAACTGTTCGACGCGCTGGCACCGCGCATGGGACTCGGCGTCGCCGATCGCCGCATTCTCGCTGATGCGGCGCTGTTGCACGATGTGGGCTACCACATCAACTACGAGAATCATCACAAACATTCGTTTCACCTCATCTCGCATGCGGACCTCCTTGGCCTGACGCCGTCCGAACAGATCGCCATTGCACACATTGCGCGGTACCATCGGGGACCATCACCCAAGAGGAAGCATCGTGGCTTCGGACAACTTGATCGCGTGCTCCGTACGCGCATTGTCAAACTCTCCGCCTTACTACGCTTCGCCGACGGCTTTGACCGCGGTCACGTCGGTGCCGTTGCCCGTCTCAAAGTGCGCTGGCAAACACAGGCGCTGCGTGTGGCCGCTGTTCCGTCGGCAGGCGCAGTGAGTGTGCGACTGGAGTGCTGGGGAGCAAGCCGAAAACGTGGGTTGCTTGAAGCCGTGCTGGAACGTCCCGTTGAAGTGATCGCGCCGGATGGAACCGTGGTCAACTTCGACGAGGGTGACGGCGAGTAACCATCGTCAACGATCGCGCGCCGGCTCCGTTCGACCTTTGCCTTCGGTGCGTGGGTTTCCTTTCGTCGGCGCCGGGCGAGTGCGCGTTTTCGGAGCAACACGCACCACACCAACCGCACCCCACGCATCTTTCATGAACACCTGCTGCGTCGCGCACATCAGCTCCGTGCCAGGCTGACGACGACGATACGCACCGTCCGCACTCAGCTCCCACGCCTGGTAGTTGTCGGCGAGACACGTTTCGAGGACGGCGTGCAACCGCTTCTGCAGTTCGCGGTCCTCAATGGAGACCAGGGCTTCAACGCGACGATCGAGGTTACGCGGCATCCAGTCCGCCGACCCGATGTAGTACTCCGGCAGGCCCGCGTTAGCAAAGTAGACGGCCCGGGAATGCTCGAGGAATCGCCCAATGATCGAGATCACGCGTATGCGTTCGCTCACGCCGACCATCCCCGGCAGCAAGCAGCAAATACCGCGCACGATCAGGTCGACCTGCACGCCGGCCTGTGATGCGGCGTACAACGCCGTGATGATCCCCGGATCGACAAGGGCATTCATCTTGGCAATGATGCGTCCGCCACGACCGCCCCGTGCATGCGCGGTCTCGCGTTCGATCAGCGCCATCGTCCGTTCGCGCAAGTTGGTCGGCGCCACCAACAACTTGCGGTAGGACTTCTGGCGCGAGACACCCGTCAGCGAGTTGAACAGATCCGAGAGATCCGCGCCAATCTGCGGGTCGCACGTGAGCAACCCGAGGTCGGTGTACAGGCGAGCCGTTTGCGAGTTGTAGTTGCCAGTGCCCACGTGCACATAGCGACGAATGCCGTCGCTGTCGCGTCGCACCACCAATGCGGTCTTTGCGTGCGTCTTGAGTCCAGGCAGCCCATATGCCACATGAATGCCGTAACTCTCCATCGTCCGCGCAAACGTGATGTTGTTCTGTTCGTCGAAACGCGCCTGCAGCTCGATCAACACCGCCACTTGCTTGCCCTGCTCTGCCGCGTCGGTCAGTGCGCGGACAATCGCCGTGTCACCCGATGTGCGGTAAAGGGTGATCTTGATCGCCAAGACGTGTGGATCGTAGGCCGCGCTTTCGAGAAACGCCCCTACCGTCCCAACGAACGATTCGTAGGGGTGATGCACGAGAATGTCGCGCTCGCGAATGCTGTCGAAGATGTTGCGTCCGCCATCGCGGAGTGCCGGAGGGAGCACCGGCGTGTGTGGCGCGTCGCGGAGCCCGGGGATGTCCAGAGCGGCGAGCGTCATCAGGTCGCCGAGTTCCAGCAATTCGTCCACGTCGTGCACATCGCCAGCACCGAGGGGTGCAACGACCTGCGTTTCGCTTTCCCCAAGCTCGCCGAGCAGCAAGCCGCGAATGGAAGGCGGTAACCCTCGTTGCACTTCGAGGCGCACCACCTCACCAAATCGGCGTTGAAACACCTGCTGCTCGATCGACTCGAGCAGGTCCTCAGGCTGATCCATCTGCCCAAGATCGAGATCCGAATAGCGCGTGATCCGAAACGTGTGCCACCGCTCCACCGACATACCGGCAAACAGTGCGCCAAGGTTCGCGCCAATGACTTCTTCAAGCGGCACAAAGCAGTGCTCGCGACCGATCGGCACCCACCGCGGCAGCGATCGCGGCACCTTCACGCGCGCGAAGTGTTCGGACCCGTTGCTCGGATCGCGAATTTCCACTGCCAGCGATAGCGAGAGGTTAGAAATGTTTGGAAATGGATGACCGGGATCAACGGCGAGGGGGGTCAGCACCGGAAAGACCTGGCCCTCAAAAAACTGACTGACCCGCTCTGATTCTTCAGGCGTGAGCTCGTCCATCCGCACCAACCGTACACCCTTCGCTGCGAGCGCCGGCAGCAACTCGTCGCGCAACGCGACTCGGCGGCGTGCCAGCAACTCCACGACGCGAGCGCGAATGGCTTCCAACTGCTCGGCTGGTGTGAGCGTGTCGGGCGGATATTGCGTGGCTGCCGCCGCCACTTTGCGACGCAACCCGGCCACCCGCACCATGTAGAACTCGTCCAGATTGGTGCTGAAAATGGCGAGGAATTTCAACCGTTCGAGCAGCGGCACGCGCGGATCAAGCGCCTCTTCCAGCACACGCGCGTTAAAGGCCAGCCAACTGAGCTCGCGATTCAGGTACGGAATGTGCGCCGCGCGCAGGGTCATAGGAGGCTCACGTCAGGCTGCATTGGTGCTTGGCCACCATGCTCCGCGTCAATCAGAACGCGACCACTGCCGCGAGAATCTTGTAGGCGATCGCGGCAATCAGCGCCGACGCCGGAATAGTGATCACCCACGCCCACGCAATGCGACTGGCGAGGCCCCATCGAACAGCGGATACACGTGTTGTCGCACCAACACCAACAATCGCGCCGGTGATCGTATGCGTCGTACTAACGGGGATTCCGAGCTGAGTTGCGGTGAGAATCACCAGCGCTCCGCCGGTCTCCGCGCAAAAGCCACCAACTGGCCGAAGCTTGGTAATGCGCGTGCCCATGGTGTGCACGATACGCCAGCCGCCAAACAACGTGCCCAGTGAGATGCAGCCATACGCGGCGAGCTCTACCCACAACGGTATCGTATCCATGTTGGGTAAGTACAGCGCATGCAACCACCCCGTCTGCGCGGCAAACAACGACTGCGATGCCACCAACAACGCCACAATAATTCCCATCGTTTTCTGAGCGTCGTTGCCGCCATGCGCGAGCGAGAGCAGGGCAGAACTGGTGAGCTGCGCCACGCGAAAGAATTTGTCGACGCGGGCATTGGATGCGTTTCGAAACGTGTTGAACACCAGCACCATCAGGATGAAACCCGCTGCCATGCCAAACGTCGGTGACAGCACAATGAATGACAGGGTCTGCACCCACTTCGTTCCCCACAATAGTGCCCCGAATCCTGCCTTGGCCACTGCCGCGCCGGCATAGCCACCAATCAGCGCGTGAGACGAACTGGAGGGAATGCCAAAATACCAGGTGAACAAATTCCAGATAATCGCGCCAAGCAGGCCGCCAAGGATCACATTGGAATCGACAATGCCCATGTCGATAAATCCGCCGCCAAACGCTTTCGCGACCTTCGTGCCAATAAAGAACAACGCCGAAAAGTTAAAGACGGCTGCCCAAATGACGGCCGCCAGCGGACTGAGCACGCGGGTACCAACGATCGTCGCAATGGAGTTCGCGGAATCGTGGAATCCGTTGATGAAGTCAAACACCAGTGCAACACCGACAATGCCGAGTACGAAGTAAATCACAGCTGCCGTCAGCTATTCTTGAGCGCGATACTCTCGAGCACGTTGCACACGTCTTCGCACTCGTCGATGGCATGTTCGAGGGCGTCGAAGATCTCTTTCCATTTCATGACGTCGATGGCCGGCATCTCCACCGCGAATAGCGCGCCAACGTGCTCTGCGTACTGCGCGTCGCCCTCTTCTTCGAGCAACTTCATCTCGCGACCGTGCTCCATCATTTCCTGGCGCTTCATCACATCGCCCACCGACTCGAGAATCGTCTTGCCAGCGCGCACGAG
>JAYSVL010000205.1:0-6197 GCA_043718595.1 Gemmatimonadaceae bacterium | reverse complement strand
GCACCTCAAATGGACGGAATAGCTGCTGCTCCGACACCACATACTGCAGCACGAGCTGATCATTCCATCGATAGGCCAGCACGGCGGCTGGTTCGGCGTCCAGCGTTGTCGTCCATGCGGCTAGCAAACGGAGCGAGTCCGAGGAGAGCGGCTGAACCGGAAACGGTAACGCGGCGCGCACCGCCGCCAGATCACGAGCACGACCGGGCAAATCCTGCGCTGTCACGCGACGATAGTCAGCAATGACGGCAGAGAACAAAGCGACGGACGACACGGGCACAACGGTCGCCGCCGCGGCGACGCCGCGTCGCGATGCATCACGTCGCCAGAGCGCACCAGCGACGAGCGCCGTTGCCAGCACGGCGAACAACAGCGTGGCCGCGCGTACACGCGACGACAGTGCCTGCCACACCCGGTGCTCGCTCCGCTCCGCAACCTCGTCCACGCGCAGCGGGGCCGATGCCAGTGAGCGCGCGACACGTTCGCGAAGCACTGGCGAAGCTCGCACCAGCTGATCGCTCTCCATTCGACGCATCAGCGCGCGGTGTACGTCCAACTCGCGACGACATCGAGCGCATCCGAGCAGATGTGCGTCAATTTGCGACGCCGTTTCGCGCGGAAGCTCACCATCGGAGTACGCCCCTAACATGTTCGCGAGCAACGCGTGCCGCTCCTCGCGTGTCGCATCACTCGGCGCTGGCTTCGTGCTGAATCGTGAATCGTTTGTCATTTCCGTTTCCGGTGTGCGCGAGGGACTGCGCCCAGGGACTCGACGCCGCCGATCGCGCCGAGCGGCCACGCCGCGCGATTGATCAGAATGGCACCGGCGAGCAAACGCCGCCCGCGCGAAATCCGACTCATCACGGTGCCGATGGGGACGTCAGTGATGGTAGCAATCTCGTGATACTTGAAGCCGTCGATATCGTGTAGCTCAACTGCTGTTGCAAAATCCTCAGGGATGTCCGCCAGTGCCTGATGCAGATGCTCGCGATCAATGCGCGCAACCACATCGGCAAACACAAAATCTGCATCGCTGCCTACCATGGACTCATGCGCATCTTCCAGACGCGTGATCGATACAAGCTGCCGCCGTCGCCCTTCCTTTTCAAACGCATCGCTCAACACCGTACGCAAGATGCGAAAGAGCCAGGCGCGTACCTTGGTGTCATCGCGCAATTCGGCAAACGCATTCCACGCGCGGAGACACGCCTCTTGCACGGCGTCCTCCGCGTCACCCACCAATTCCGAGCGACGTGTGGCGAATCCAAGCAGTCGGTCCAGGTGCGGCAAGACGAGCGCGTGAAACCGCGCCTGACGTGTGTCAAACGCGGCGTCACCACCCGCGGACTGGCTGCTCATCGTGCGCTGATGATTGGTGGTCCGTTATGGCGTCGTCAGCGTGCCGCGAATCTCACCGCCGGGATTGGCCGCCGTGTGGATGTTCACATATGCGTTACCGTTCCGCATCAGCACGAACAGGGAGTCCATCGAGACGGCGGCATTCCTGATGGCCGTTGCCGTAAACGTCCCCGTGAGCACGCCGCTCGTTCCCGTTTGCGGGGTGGTCAGCAGATCAACGATCACGCCCGCAGTGGCGTTGGGACCAGACGGCGCGTGAATATGCAGCCCTGTTGGCGCACCGGAGATGCCTTGAAAAGTCACCGTGTAGGAAACTGTGGTGCCACTCACCGTGAACACGGCGGCACCGTTGCCGGGGGTCATGACTGCGTTGGGTCGTTCGTTCGCACCGTTAATCGCGCCTGCAAAAAAGCTCGGCGCTTGCACGAGAATGGAACCAGCCATGCCGGCGTGCAGCGAGCACACGTATGCGTAGGTACCGGCGGTCGCGAAGATGCGCGACGTCGTGCTGTTCGTCGTCGTCGCAATATTCGCTGGCGCGCCGGCCGTGCTGAAGATCACGTTGTGATTCGTCGCGCCGATGGTCCAACTCGCCGTGCCACCCGCCGCCAATGTCGCGCTCGCCGGCGTAAACACGTTTCCGCTAACGGCGGAGATCGTGGCGGTGGTTGGGCTTGCTGCCGGAGCGGTAACTGCGACTGGCGTAGTACCCGTGGCGGTGACGCCGTCTCGGGTAAGAGATGCGGTGATCGTGGACGATCCCGGCGCAATGCCAGTCACAACACCAGCGGCGCTGACGATGGCCACCGTCGCGGTACCCGTGGAGTAGGTGGCTCCGGTCGCTCCAGCGATCGTTGCACCCCTTGCGTCACGTGCCGTTACGGCGAGCGTGCTCGTCGCACCAATCGCAATCGACGGCGAGGCAGCCGTGACGCCAAGTGCGGCGAAGACTTGTGCAACCGTCAAGCTGACACTGGACGTCGCCGCGCCGCTCGTCGCCCGGACGGTCGCCGTGCCGTTGCCTACCGACGTCACGGTAGCCGTGTTGCCGGATCCCACTACGGTGACAACCGCGGCATCGCTCGACGTCCATGTGAGCGCCGCACTCGGCATTGTTGCGCCGCCGGCATCCCTTACCACCGCCGTCACCGTTCGGGTGTCGCCGATCGACACGATGTTGCCCGTGCTCGACGGCGTGAGCACAATGGTCGCGGCGACTGGTACCGCCGTGCCACCGTCGCTACTGCCGCAAGCCGTTGCCACACACGCTAAGGCCACCACCAACACACTTCGCATTCCGACCTGCATGTACGCCTCCCCGGATAAGTGTCGTTGCTCTCACCATGAGTACCTCTGCGTCGGGGACGGCGGGAACCCCAACTCTATTCCCGTCGCATGATCACCAAACGCTTGCCGAGGCTACTGCGCGCGCTGTAGCCTCCCGTATGGTCTCTCATCGTATGCCCCAAGCGCCAGTCTCGCATCTCACGCCGATGCGCTGTACGTCACTCATGGTGCTTCTCGCGGGTCTGTGGCCGCTGCATCGCTCCTCGGCCCAGGCGGCGAACCCATCATCAGTTGGCGCTGCTCTGCTTGGCAGCGGCGTGTCCAACGAGCTCGCGGCCTACCGGCGACGCCATGTGCGCGATGTGCGATACACCGTGCGGCTTGACGTGACGCATCAGGATACGGCGTTTGGGCAGGTGGCCGTGCGATACACTCAACGCGGTGCCGGTGACGCGGTGCTGGACTTTCGCGGCTTGGCCGTGACCAGCGTGCGAGCAAACGGCGTCGCACTCGATGCTTCCTCGCGCGACACCTGGAATGGTGCGCACATCCGAATTCCGGCAGTGCGAGTGCACCGCGGCGTGAACACGATTGAGATCGGCTTTGCCTCGCCGATCGCTCCGGCCGGGGCGAGCATCATTCGCACTCGGGACGCGACTGACGGCAGCGAGTATCTGTACACGCTACTGGTGCCGTCGGACGCCAACCTGCTCTTCCCGTGTTTCGATCAACCGGATCTCAAGGCGCGCGTGTCATTCGCGCTGACGACGCCGCGTGCATGGCGCGCGCTCGCCAATGGCCGGCCGGTGCGCGCTGACACGTTAGCGCAATCGATTACCTATCAATTCGCCGAGACTGCACCGCTTAGCACCTATCTCATTGCCTTTGCCGCTGGACCGTGGAGCGTTGCCAGTCGTTCCCACGTGATCGTCCAAGGCGCACCGCCAGTCACTGTTTCCGCGTGGTCGCGCGCCTCACGCGCCAATGAAGTTGAGGTGGACACGCTGCTGGCGATGAACGCGCGGGCACTTCGCTGGCTCGGCGAGTGGTTCAACGTGTCCTATCCCTTTGGCAAGTTCGATTTCCTCCTCGCACCCGCCTTCCCGTTCGGTGGCATGGAGCACCCGGGGGCAATCTTCTACAACGAAGAGAGCTTCATCTATCGGGAACGACCGACGTTGTCACAACTGCTCGGTCGACAAGCCACCACCTTCCACGAAGTCGCCCATCAGTGGTTTGGCGACTATGTCACGATGCGGTGGTTCGATGACCTGTGGCTCAAGGAGGGATTCGCCACGTACATGGCGGCGAAAATGCAGGCGTCGCTTGAACCGACGTCAAATGCCTGGAAGACGTTTTACATGCGCAACAAACCGGTCGCCTATGCCACTGACGCAACCGCCGGCACCACACCGGTGTGGCAACTGCTCGCCAATCTCGATCAGGCCAAAAGCAACTACGGTCCGATTGTGTACAACAAAGCGCCGGGTGTGTTGCGACAGCTGGAGTATCTGGTTGGCGAACGTGCGTTTCAGTTGGGCATTCGTGCCTTCCTTCGAGAGCACGCGTTCGCGAATGCGACATGGCGCGATCTGTTGCGCGAGGTTGGCACCGCCAGTGGCCGCGACTTGTCGCGGTGGGGCGCGCAGTGGATCGTGCGGCCGGGTATGCCGATCGTTGAACAGCATGTCACGGTGCTTAACGGGCGCATCACGCGGCTTACGCTAACCCAACGTGCGGCGCAGCCGAGCGTGTCAGGTCGCGGCGCCTGGCCACTCAAAGTGCAGCTCCTCTTGCACTACGCCGATGGTCGGCCAGCACGCCGACTGCCAGTGGAGTTTGCGTCGGACAGCGTGGTCGTAACGGCAGCCGCCGGACTCGCGGCACCGGACTATGTCTTCGCCAACGACGGCGACTATGGGTACGCGCTCGTCTTGCCAGACTCGGCGAGTGTGCGCTGGCTGGCAGCGAACGTCGGAACAGTGCATGATGATTTTCAGCGCGCGATGTTGTGGGGGGCGCTGTGGGACCTCGTGCGTGAAGCGCGGCTCCCGCCAGAACGGTTCGCCGAGGTCGCGCTTCGCGAGCTTCCCCGGGAGACCGATGAGCAGCTCTCAGCAAGCATTGTTGGTCGACTGACGACTGCATTGTCCCGTTATGCCACCGTGGCCGCACGTGACAGCCTGTTGCCGCGTGTTGAGCTGGCTCTGCTGCGCGGCGCTGTCGACAGCACAAGACCGTATGGCCAGCGAAAGTCACAGCTTGATGCGCTGATTGGCTTGGCGCGCAGCGACGAGAGTCTGCGTCGGCTCGAGGCCTGGCTGGACAGCACCACGGCGCTGGGCCTGCCGCTGCGACCGCCAACCCGCTGGTCTATCGTGACACGCCTTGTTGCCCGTGATGCGCCGACCGCCGCCGCACGACTGGCCAGCGAAGTGCGGCGCGATTCGACGTCGGAGGGCAAACGGTTGGCCTTTGTCGCTGGCGCCGCGCAGCCAACGGTCGGCGCGAAGCAACAGTATTTCGCCCGCTGGTTCAACGATTCTACGCTCAACGAGGAGTGGGTGACGTCCAGTCTGCGGACGTTTCACGACGCTGATCGACAGGAGATGACGCGGGCATTTCTGGTCCCTGCCCTCGACACGCTGCCTTGGATTCAGCGCAACCGGCGCATCTTCTTCCTCGGGAGCTGGCTTGGCGCGGTAATCGGCGGACAATCGTCCGAGCAGGCCTTGCGTGAGATCGATGCCTGGCTCGCGGCACATCCGACGCTGGCGCCCGACCTCCGGCAAAAAATTCTCCAGTCGCGTGACGAACTGGAGCGGACGGTAACCATTCGACGCGCGTACGTGACGAAAGAGGAGTAGGTATCCCCCGGCAAAGCCGGTGGCTTTAGGATGTGAGCCGCTCAAAGCGGCTGAACGGGGACGCTAACGCGGCCCCAAGTATGGGATGTTGGCTACCGTACCGGTGGGGCCACCGAAAGATTGATGTACCCCACCACCTGCGACACCGCGTACTTCGGGGGGAATCGACACCAGCTTGTGCACATGGTCCGGCATCAGGTGGCCCTCTTCGATTCGACTCTCCTTCTGCCCCGCTAAGCGGTGAAACACTTCACCCAAGTGTTTCCGCAGCGCGCCGTACAGCACCTTCCGGCACCGCTTCGGGATGAAGACTACATGATATTTGCACGCCCACGTTGGACTGATTTAAGGCTTTCCAGATGGTCCATCCATCGTGCTCTCCTTATGGTGTTGACTTGGCGGCTCACACCCGAGAGATGCACTGATGGACCGTGCTCGTTCCACTGCCGGAAATGTCAAGCGGCTGCTGCCTCCACCGGCAAAGCCGGGGGGTCTCCCACAGTTAACCAAGCAAAACGCCGCTAGACGACTGCTAGACGGTTTGCGCGCGTTAGCTCTGGTCGTGTCTTGCACGAATGCGTGAAGGCAGCACAAGTTGCTGTACGTTTAACCTGACGTGGGTTTTCGAAACTTGCGTCGCCGCCCAGTCCCAATCGACTCCGCGTGATTGACCGGATTGTCCTC
>JAYSVL010000204.1:0-2159 GCA_043718595.1 Gemmatimonadaceae bacterium | reverse complement strand
TGTTGGCAAGCGTGTTGGTGCTCGCCAGCGTCGTGTCGGCCGCTTACTACTTGCGCGTGATTGGTGCGATGTTCATGCAAGTGCCTGCGGTCGCGGTGGCCATGCCGCGCGGCACCCCGCTTGCGCGCACGATCGTGCTCATGGCCGCGCTCATCCTTCTCGCCCTCGGCGTGTACCCCACGCCAGCCATTCGGATGGCGCGTGCGGCGACCATCGTCACCACGTCGGTGTCATCAACGGCAGTCGTCGCGCGTCCACATACCATTGGGGTCGCCGCTTCAGCCCGCTAGCTGCCGCGGGCACGCGCCGCGTTTATCGATCACTTTCCCCCTGAGAGATCCACGGTGTCAGTCAGTCCCTCTATTTTTCGCCAGTACGACGTGCGGGGTATCGTTGGTCGCGACCTCACCGGTGAAGTCGCCTATGGTATTGGACGTGGCTACGCCGCGTATCTGGCACAACACCGCATTGTCGGAGCGGTCGCCGTTGGACGCGACAATCGCCCGAGTGGGGATGCCCTGCGCGACGAGCTTGTGCGTGGACTCACGGAGTGCGGTGTCGACGTGGTCGATGTCGGCATTGTGCCCACGCCGTTGTTATACTGGACGCTGCATCACGAACCGGTGGTCGGTGGTATTCAGATTACCGGCTCGCACAACCCGCCGGAGTACAACGGTTTCAAGATGTGTGTGGGCACCGGGTCAATGCACGGTGCAGACATTCAGGCACTGTATCGGCTCATCATCGGCGACGTGTTCCCGTCTGGTGCTGGTCGTGTGCGTCACACGGCGGTCATCGATCGGTATGTAGTCGATATCGTCCAGCGTGTCGGGCGTATTGCCAAACCCGACGGTACACCGTTGCGCGTAGTGTACGATTGTGGCAACGGTGCGGCCGCGCTTGTCGCGCCTCAGCTGATGGAGGCGCTTGGCGTTGATGCGATCGGCCTGTTCACCGAGAGCGACGGCACGTTTCCCAACCATCACCCCGATCCGACGGTTCCAGAGAATCTCGAGGACTGCATCGCTGCAGTGCTACGTGAACACGCCGAAATCGGCATTGCGTTTGATGGCGACGCCGATCGCATCGGCGTCGTCGATGACGCTGGGCGCATCATTTGGGGCGATCACATTCTGATTCTTTATGCGCGCGACGTACTGGCGCGCACGGGCAAGGGTCAGCCAATCATCTTTGATGTAAAGTGTTCGCAGGCCCTAACTGACATGATCACGTTGGCAGGCGGCGTCCCAGTGATGTGGAAGACGGGCCACTCGCTCATCAAGGACAAGATGAAGGAGACGCACGCGCCAATTGCTGGCGAGATGTCGGGGCACATGTTTTTCAGCGAAGGATTTTACGGACACGACGACGCCCTCTACGCAGCGGCACGGTTGCTGCGCATCATGGCGGATGCCAACCAGACGGTCGCACAGTTACTGGCCGATGTGCCACCCTTCGTTTCCACACCGGAACTGCGCATCGATACCGACGAAGAGTCCAAATTTGCCATTGTCGCACGCGCTGCCGCGCACTTTGGCGCGACGCACGACGTCATTGATGTGGACGGAGTGCGCGTCCTCTTCGGTGACGGATGGGGGCTGCTCCGCGCCTCGAATACGCAGCCCGTGATCGTCGCCCGTTTCGAAGCACGAACCGCAGAGCGCTTGGCCGAGATTCGGGAAACCATGGAACACTGGCTGCACGGCCAGGGCGTGACGCTGTGACCATGGAAATCTGTCGCCGCGCATGAATGTGCGCCGTTGGCTGATCACTGGCGCGATAACAATTGCCGTCGCGCTGCTTGTTGGCCGTGCCGTTTCGTCCGTGGTCGTTGATCACGCGTGGTTCGCCGCAATGGGCGCCACTGCTGTCTGGAAAGAACGCGTCATCGATTCCATCCTCCTGCAGGGAAGTGCGTTTGTCGCCGGCACGCTATTCGCATTTGCCAACCTGTACGCCGTGCGGCGCACAATTCTCGCGGTCGCGGTACCTTCGCGCGTAGCGAATATTGAGTTTGTGGCGATGGTGCCGTCCCGTCGGCTACTGACAATCACCATCGGCCTCGCGGCGCTGATTGGCATCGCGCTCGCCGCACCGTTCACCAACTGGACCGACGTAGCGCTCGCCCGGCATGGTGTGGCATTCGGCGAGTCGGAGGG
>JAYSVL010000203.1:0-6205 GCA_043718595.1 Gemmatimonadaceae bacterium | reverse complement strand
CTACGGCACGCTGCTGCCCATCGCCTGCGCGTGCGCGGTGAGCAACTCGTCTTCTGTGTGTTGTGCAAGCGCTCGCGTCATCTGCACCCGTGCGGCGTCCATATCACCGTTCCGAAAGAGCGCCCACGCCAAGAGGTCATGTCCGTACACGTCGTGTCGCACGGCGATCTCTCGTTGGGCACGCCGCAACACGGCGCGTCGATCGCGGTCAGTTCCGTGATCAAGCAGGAACAAACCCCACGCCCTGTGTATCGCGCCAGGCTGGCGCAACGCGCTGACGGCCATCGCACGCGAAAAACTGGCCGCTTGCGCGCTGTCGCCGAGTGCGGCGTAGGCCAGACTCATGGCGCCAATCGTCGCGGGATCGAGCTGCACGGCCATCGCCTCGCTCCCGTAACTGATCGCCTCTTGCCATTGACGCTGCGCCACCGCGAGCCGGGTCAAACCTCCAAGCGCTCGCGCGTCCGCCGGGTTAACCGCCAGGGCGCCGCGAAACGCCGAATCTGCTGCAGCGTAGCGCCCGACGCGCATCTCCAATTCTCCGAGGCGATAGTGAAACCACGCCGCTTGTTGCCGGGGCAGATCGTCGCGTCGGTCAACCCGGCTGATGGACCGCGTAAGCAAGTACCGCGCAACGTCGACATGTCCGGTGAGCTCGTACCAGCGTGCGAGCCGCGCACCGATCGTGAACTGCTCGCCATCGAACCGGATGGCGCGAAACCGCGATGCTGCCGCGTCGTACTCTCCCAGTTCGAGTTCAACCTCGCCCAGGAGGGCCATATGCGATGGCGTGTCCGGAGCCAGCGAATCGGCACGCAGCATGACTTCGCGCGCCTCGCGAAATGCGTGTCGCGCCATCAAGAGCGTGGCGAGCAACTCTGATGCCTGTCCGTTGCGTTCGGAACGCAAGTTTATGGAGGCGCGCGCCAGCGCTTCCGCGCGCACCATGTCAGCTGTTACGCCAGTGTATTGCGCGCGCGCGAAGAGCAACGCGGCCAATGTCGCTCGATCCGCAGCCCCCGTTAGGTCCTGTGCGGAGCGACGTGAATAAAACTCAATGTCTCGATCGCGCACTTCGGCAGCACTGTATGCAGCCGGGAGGAGCGTTATGGGAGCGGACGACCGCGCTGTCGAGCGGTGTGACGCGCGCTGTGCGGTGCGCGCGATGAGCGCTCCCGTAAGCACGGTGAGTCCGGCGACGACAATGACACCCGCGCGGCGTAGACGCATCGTTCGTTAAGCAAGAGTGAGCAATCAGGCCCACACGTATCTTCGCGGTGCGGTGATGGCACCGCGAAGGGACGCGTCGGTCATCGTTTACAGCGTTGGCGAGGCGAGATACGGAAAGACGGTAGAGAATGGTTTGTCGTTTGCAGGCACATTGTCGGTGCAGAGCGGCAGCTGACCATTGGCGCAATACGCGCCGACGGACGACACGATCGTGCCAAAGATTGCACTGAGCCCTGCATCGACGACGTCGTCGGACAACTTTCGTCCGCCCCAACCGTTGACGAGTGCCCACGACAACCAGCCGGCCGTTGCCGGGTTGCGGGCCGACTCAACAATCAGCATGTCTGGATACAGCACAGCGCCGAGCGTGTTGGCAACGACAGGCTGCGCGCCGCGAAACGCATTGATGAAGGCGAGACTCTGCGGACCAAATTCGGCTGTGTTGTAAGGCTGCGTGCGATTGTAGCGATCGTGATTTGCTTTCACGATGGTCACTTCGCTGACCAACGGATTGCCGAGGAACTCCACTTGCTCATAGACGCGGTCGTCGTCTTCGTCACCGTCGTCACCCTGGTCATCCGATCCCTGACCTTTCGATGCGTCCTTGTTCTGCGAAAACGCCGGACCGGTGATGTCCTGCGACTGCTTCGTATCACTGCACGCCACGGCGGTGAGCGCGAACGCACACGCCACGAGCATGCCGCGCACGCGATTGATCTCCATCATTTGGTTCGCTCCTGAAATCTGGGTAAGTGCGATGGTCGGTGGACGTTTAGTTCGAGCGGGCGCGACTCGTTGTGCCCCAGACGCCGAAGCGGCCGTTGGTCGCGACGTTCGTGAGCATCGATGTGGGCAGTTCGATGACGATGGCCATGTCGTTGATGCCGCGCACGAAGTCCACTGCGGGATTCGCGCCTGTCGCTGGCCGGAAGGTCAGCGGTCCCTGCGTGATCGTGGACAGCGGACCAGTCTCCGGCCGGCGATCTGGCAGAATGCGGAAGAACTGCTCGAGGTCGATGAAGAACGGATCGTCACGTGGGCCAGCGAACAGCTTGATGCCGTTGTCCGCGGTGATGATCGTATTCGTGTAACCCTTGATCGGCTTACCGCCGACAAGCGTGTTGGTCGTACCGACCGAATTCGGCTTGACTGGTCCGCGCAACGTTACTTTCTGCTTGCCAGCCTTTCCGGTGAACGTGATCTGGAAGACCAGGTCCTCCCGGGCGTCTCCGGTATTGTCGACCTTGATTTGGTACAGCTCCTGATCATTGTTGCCGAACGTAAAGCTGGGCGTCTGCGCCGGCGTCACCGGGGACGACGTTCCAAGCACGAGTACGGTTCGCGCAGGATTGCCCGGTGAGGGGAACGCGTACACGTCGTTCACATCAAAGCGCGGCGACAACTCGACGAGGGGCGTGTCCTGATGGTCGGACGCGGTCAGCGTGCGAGCCTTGATCGCCGCCGCAACGAGGACGACGACACCCACGGCTGCCAACGCGCGGGCACGGGTGGGATTCCACTTCTGCATGTCTGCTCCACGGGAGGAGGGAGACTGCGCGCGCGGATGCGCGTACAGCGTGGTCTCTACGCCGTCCCGGCGCCGGCGGATGCATCGCGTGGAGCGGATGCAGATCGGCGAAACGCCTGCGGCAAACGGGCCGTGTTGCGCCGGCCACGAGACGAACGTCCCGTCGGGCCGGAACCCGCCGTCGGCGACTGTCGCTCGCAACTTCAGTGGTCCAGACTTCGACCCCGAACCACGGCCTGTCGTGGCCACCCTGGGAATCGACAACATCACCGCGATAAGATCGGCGCCTGAGCCGTCAACTTTTGTTCTGATCTGGCTCGCAAAATTGCGCGCGTCGTCTGGCGCGATGCGGCGAGTCGCGGCATACTCGGTCGACATCCTCACCCGTTGTCCTCCGCAGGAAGCCAAATGCGCTTTCGATCACTCACGCTCAAGCTGATGTACGCCCTTGCCGTTGCCGCAGTCATCCCCGCGGCCAGTCACGCGCAGGAACCATACGCGTGGCGCGACACGCTCGTCTTTCACACGTTTTCGATCGCGGCGGTCGATCAGGCCACGGCTGCGCGACAACTGCTGCTCGACGTGACCGCAGTGCGCCGCTAGATGTCCGACAGAAACAAATGAGTCCGACGGAGTCGGAGAAAACCAAGCTGCACTTTTCGGCGGTCGTCGCGGCGTTGGCGCAGCAGTACGAAGTGATTCGTGAGATCGGCCGGGGTGGCATGGCCACCGTGTATCTGGCCAACGATCGTCGCCACAGCCGCCGGGTTGCCCTCAAGGTCATGCATCCCGAACTCGCGGCGACGGTTGGCGCCGATCGGTTTGAGCGCGAAATCCGGATTGCGGCCGGTCTGACGCACCCAAACATCCTCGCGCTACACGACTCCGGCGAAGCGCGTGGCATTCTGTTCTACGCCATGCCGTACATCGAAGGCGAATCGCTGCGGCGGCGACTGGATCGTGCACACGACCTGCCCATAAATGAAGCCATCGCCATTGCCCGTGGCGTGGCCGATGCGCTGGGCCATGCGCATGCGCTCGGATTCATTCATCGCGATGTGAAACCGGAGAACATCCTGCTGGCGGGCGATCACCCGCTGTTGGCCGACTTCGGCATTGCGCGCGCGATGGGCGTTGGCACCACGCATGAGATCACGCAAAGTGGTCACGCGGTCGGCTCGCCGCTCTATATGAGCCCGGAGCAAGCGGCGGCCGAGGGGTCCGTCGATGGTCGGGCCGACCTGTATAGCCTTGGTTGCGTGCTTTTCGAGATGCTCGTCGGTACGCCGCCGTACTCCGGACACAACGCCCTGCGCCTGATGTCCGAGCACACGATCGCGCCGATTCCACAAGCGCGTGTCATGCGCGGAGATGTGTCCAAGGCGCTCGAAGCGGTGCTCACGCGCGCCCTCGCCAAGAGTCCGGATGATCGATTCCCGAGCGCGCTGGCGTTTCTCACCGCACTCGATGTGGCCATGCGACCGATAGACGCTCGAAACTCAGCGTCGACGTCAGACTCTCGAGCGCTTGCCGAAATCTCCGGCCCCGATTGGGTGACACCGGTGAAACGTGCAGAATCGTCGGTGCCGGTGAGCTCGTTGGCTGTGTTGCCTTTTATCGATCTGAGCGAGGCGAAGAACCAGGAGTTCCTGTGCGACGGCATGATGGAAGACCTGCGCGCGACGCTATCGCGATTGCCGGGCTTTCGCGTTGCATCTCGCACGTCCGCCATGATGTACAAGGGACGCGCCGTTGACATGCGCACCATTGGTCGCGAGCTCGATGTGGCCGCTGTGCTCGAAGGCACCGTGCAACGCATCGGCAATCGGTTGCGCATCTCGGCCGCGTTGATCGGAACCGCAGATGGTTTCCAGCTGTGGTCCGAGACATTCGACCGCGACGCCACAGATATCTTCACCGTGCAAAACGACATTGCCCGGTCCGTGGCCGAGTCACTCAGCGTGACGCTGTCTCGCCTGCCATCAATCGCGCCGCGCAGCACGCCAAACGTGGAAGCGTACCAACTGTACTTGCGCGGGCGTCATTTCTGGGGGCGTCGCCAGGCGGACGGATTGCAGAAAGCGATTGAGTGTTATCGGCAGGCACTGGAACTCGATCCCCTGTATGTGATGCCGTACGTGGGCCTCGCCGACGCATTCAACACATTCGGTGCGTACGAACACCTGCCACCAAAGGACGCGTTTCCCAAGGTGATCGCGGCCGCCGAGCGCGCGTTGTCGCTCGATCCCACGCTGGCTGAAGCACACACAGCACTCGGCTGCGCCCGCGCGCACTATTCATGGAACTGGCGCGAGGCCGAGGAAAGCTTTCGGCAGGCCCTCGCGCTGAATCCGCAGTACTCGCTCGCCCACGCGTACTACGCGCTGATGCTCTCGGCGTGCGGACGACACGACCGCGCCCGCGACGCGGTGTCGCGCGCCCAGCAACTCGATCCGCTCTCGCCCATTTACGGTGCGCTTGTTGGCTGGGTGGCGTTCTTCGCGCGGCGCAATGACGACGCGATTCATCAGTTCCGGCTGTCCATCGAAATGGAGCCGAGTTACAGAGTCACGCACTCGCTGCTCGGCTTCGCCTATCTGGCAGCCAATCGTCCGGACGACGCGCTCGAACAGTTCGTCGCCCTTCGCGACTATCCAACCGCGCTCGGCGGTCTTGGCCACGCGTACGCATTGCTCGGTCGGCGTGACGACGCGCTCGGCGTGCTGGCCGAGATGGATCAGCGCGCCGAGGGCAACTACGTGTCGGCCTACAACCGGTCGTTGGTGCATCTCGGACTGGGCGACCGGGAGACTGCACTCGCGTGGCTCGAACGTGCAGCCGATGAACGCACCTATCTGATGAGCTACATGGCGGTCACGTCCATCCTCGATCCGCTGCGCGATGAGCCTCGTTTTGCCGGGCTGCAGGAGCGCATGGGTCTCACGAACGTACCATTCAACGTGCCTCCGGCAACAGGAACCCGATGACCATTCAGATCTTGGCCGTCCAGACCGGCACCGTGTGCATCAAGCCTAGTCAGGTGCGGGCCGTTGGACATGGCGCGGAACGCATCGCCAACTTGTTCGCCGATCAGACCTGGACGCCTGCACTGCCCATCCTCGCTTGGGTCATCATGCATCCCGAAGGCGTGATCGTTGTCGACACTGGTGAGACCGCGCGCGCCATGGACCCAGGCTACTACCCGGAAGAACATCCATACTACAAGTACGCGCTGCGCGTGCAGGTAGCCCCCGACGATGAAATCGGCGCACAACTCGTTGCACTCGGCATCGCACCGGCCAGCGTGCGTACGGTGCTGTTGACGCACCTGCACACCGATCACTGCGGCGGGCTGCATGATTTCCCAGGGAGCGCCATCTGGGTGCACGAGCAAGAGTGGCAGGACGCGCAAGGCGACGCTGGGCTAGCGAAAGGATATTTGCCGCA
>JAYSVL010000202.1:0-6209 GCA_043718595.1 Gemmatimonadaceae bacterium | reverse complement strand
ATCGTTTCTGGTTTGGTGACTTCACCCCACGACCACCAGGTGCGCAACCCGGCCATCTCCAGCCGCTCACGCTCCTTGGGGTCCTTCGGTCCGCGAATCTCCTCGGGTGAGGCGATGCGCACCGACATGTAGTCGAACGCCGACGCGCGAGCCTCGCGCGAGCTACGGAAATCGATCATGGTCTACTCCTCCCCGCCGTTGCCGTTGCCTTCGATCACATCGGCGCCGTTGGCATCCCGCGCGCCGAGGGTGACCTTGATGCCGAGGGCCTGCAGTTCCTTGACGAGCACGTTGAACGACTCCGGAATGCCAGGTTCAGGCAAGTTCTGTCCTTTAACGATCGCTTCGTACACACGACTGCGGCCGTTCACATCGTCCGACTTGACGGTGAGAATTTCCTGCAACGTGTGTGCGGCTCCGTACGCTTCGAGTGCCCATACTTCCATTTCTCCGAAGCGCTGTCCACCGAACTGCGCCTTACCGGCCAGCGGTTGCTGCGTGACCAACGAGTACGGTCCGATCGACCGCGCGTGAATCTTGTCGTCGACCAAGTGCGAGAGCTTGAGCACGTACACTTCGCCAACGGTCACCGGCGCCGCGAACTCTTCGCCGGTACGACCATCGCGAAGGCGTACCTTGCCTGCCGTTGTCAGTCCAGCGAGACGCAGCAGCTCCATACCAGCTGCTTCCACATCCCCGTCCGCTTTCGCGCCGAGCATTGCCGCGAGTGCAGGCAACCCAAGACGCTTGAGCGTTTCGGCTGGCGACTGCGCCACCTGTGCTTCGAGTGCGGCCACCGCGTCGGCCGCATCAGCCGCACTCTGGTCCATCGCTTTGTTGACGGCGATCGCGGCCTGCAACGACTCCGTCTCCCGCATCGCGATGGTCTTCGCGCTCGTGATCAGGAAATCGCGAATGCGCGAGAACACGCCCTTGGACTCCGCGGACATGGCCCGCGCGTTCAGGTCATTCAGACTGGCGTGATGCAACAACTCCACCTTGTCCGGCGCGATACGATCCGGACGCACATCAGCCAGCAGATTGCGCACGTCCTGCGGCGTTGCATCACTGTCGGCGGTGCCGAGGGACAGTGTTTCGCGCGCCCAGCGCAAACCGGCCAGTTTCATCAGCATGCCGATTTCGCGTTCGTTGGCACCCTGGAAGACCGGCGTCTTGGCGTAGAAGTTGAGCAACTTCGCCGCCCAGCCAAGGTGCGTTTCCAGAATCTGCCCGACGTTCATACGTGACGGCACACCGAGCGGATTGAGCACGATGTCCACCGGCGTGCCGTCCGGCATGAACGGCAAGTCTTCCTCGGGCACGATGCGCGCCACGATACCCTTGTTGCCGTGACGTCCGGCCATCTTGTCACCAACAGAGATCTTGCGCTTCTCGGCCAGATATACCTTCACCAGCTGAATCACGCCCGGCGGCAGCTCGTCGGGTTGCAGAATGCGGTCGATTCGCTCTTCCGCCCGCTCTTCGATGCGCGCCTTTTCTTCGTTGCCCGCGTCGATGATCGCTCGCACCGCGTCGTTGGCTTTCTTGTTCTCAACGCGGAACGTTTTCAGATCGAGCGTGGCAAACTTGATGTCGGCGAGTGCTTCCCTAGTGAGTTTTGTGCCTGCGGGAATGGATTCTTCCACCGTGCCCGCGCGTAGCGCCAGCGAGATGGTCTCCCCTTCCAGCAAGCGCGCGATTTCCACATCGCGCACTTCGTTGACGCGAATCTTCTCCTCGCCTTCCTGTCGACGCACTTCACCGATGCGCTCGCCGCGATCTTTCTCGACGACCTGATCTTCGACGCGTGAGAAGATCTTCACGTCGATGACGACGCCTTCCATGCCCGGCGACACCTTGAGCGACGAGTCCTTCACGTCCTTCGCCTTCTCACCGAAGATCGCCGTCAGCAGCTTCTCTTCTGGTGAGAGTTCGGTCTCGCCCTTTGGCGTGATCTTGCCAACGAGAATGTCGCCGGGCTTGACGTGCGCACCGATGCGCACAATGCCGCGCTCATCAAGATCCGTCAGCGACTCTTCGGCCACGTTCGGAATTTCACGCGTGATTTCTTCCTGCCCGCGCTTGGTGTCGCGCACATGCAGTTCCAGCTCCTGGATGTGGATCGACGAATAGACGTCGAACTTCACCAGACGCTCCGACAGAATGATCGCGTCTTCAAAGTTGTGACCGTACCACGGCATGAACGCCACGCGCACGTTGGCACCGAGCGCGAGCTGTCCCATTTCCGTCGCCGCGCCATCGGCCAGCACTTCACCACGCGCAACCGTTTGCCCCGTACGCACGAGCGGACGCTGGTTAATCGCCGTGTCCTGGTTCGTGCGCCAGTACTTCTTGAGTTTGTAGCGATCGAGCTGCGTCAGTCGGGCCAGCGGCCGATCGGTTTCGACGCCGCCATCAATGAGGCCCGCGTCGACGATGATCTCGTCGGCGGTGACGCTGGTGACCACGCCGGCGCGACGCGCGATGATCACCGCGCCTGAGTCCACCGCAACGGTGGATTCGAGACCAGTCCCAACGAACGGCGTTTGCGGACTAAGCAGCGGTACGGCCTGCCGTTGCATGTTCGAGCCCATCAACGCGCGGTTGGCGTCGTCGTGCTCAAGGAACGGAATAAGCGCCGCAGCGATCGAGACCAGCTGCTCGGGCGCGACGTCCATGTAGTCAATGTTGTCCCGCTGCGTGAGCGGAAGGTCACCACGTTTGCGGCACAACACCAGGTCTTCGACGAATGTGCCGTCGGGATGCAGCTTGGCGTTGGCCTGCGCGATGATCGCGTCTTCTTCCTTGTTCGCGTCGAGCCACACGAGTTCCGTGAGCACCCGGCCGTCTTTCACCACGCGGTACGGTGTCTCGATGAAGCCGAGGTCGTTCACGCGCGCAAAGCACGCGAGCGACGTGATCAGGCCGATGTTCGGACCTTCCGGCGTCTCGATGGGACACATGCGGCCGTACTGCGAGTAATGCACGTCTCGCACTTCGAAGCCGGCGCGCTCGCGCGTGAGGCCGCCCGGTCCAAGCGCGGACAAACGACGCTTGTGCGTGAGCTCCGCGAGCGGATTGGTCTGATCCATGAACTGCGACAGCTGCGACGAACCAAAGAACGCCTGAATGACGGCCGACACGGTGCGCGCGTTGACCAGATCGTCGAGCGAAATCTTTTCTGGATCGGTGTTGATCGACATGCGCTCCTTGACGAGACGCGCCATGCGCGACAAGCCAACAGAGAACTGATTCGCGATCAGCTCACCCACCGAACGGATGCGCCGATTCCCCAACTGGTCGATGTCGTCCACATCACCGCGGCCTTCATGCAACTCCACGAGCTGTCGCATGATCTCGACGAAATCTTCCTTCGTCAGCACGGTCGTCGACATCGACGTGTTGAGTCGCAGCCGCTGGTTGATCTTGTAGCGACCAACGCGACCCAAATCGTACCGCTTGGGCGAGAAGAACAATCGCTCGAGCGCCTGCTTGGCGGTCTCGCGATTGGGCGCGTCACCCGGGCGCAGCAACGCGTAGATCTGGCGCAGCGCCTCTTCCTCGGCCTTGGTTGGATCTTTCGCCAGCGTGTTCTTGATCAGCGTGGATTCTGCACGACCCGACGCGACGAAGACATGCACCTTCGTGGTGTCGGCTTTGCGAATCTTCTTGATCACCGCATCGGTGAGCACTTCGCCCTTCTCCGCCACTTCCTCACCGGTGCTGGCGTCGACGACATCACGCGCCAGTGTACGCCGCTCCTCACGTTCACCGCGATCGATGGCGTCCTGCTCGTCGCGCAAATCGATCTGCGTGTACGACGCAAACACCTTCACCGTCTCCAGTCCCTGACGGACGAGCCGATTGATCACTTCTTCCGTGAGCTCGTCACCTTCGCGCACCAACAGGTCGGACTCAGCCCGCTCCCGTTCGGCTTTTGCCTTCTTGGTCTTGGGCTTGGGCGCATCGGCGGCAGCCGCTTCACCGTCGAGCGTGATGTCTTCGGCGATGATCGCGCCAAGAATTTCCCGCTGGTCGTTTCGCGTCTCGCGCTTCTTGAGCAAGTCGAGACTGCGTTCGGCGAAGAACAGGCGCAGGATGTCGCGATTCTCGCCGTAGCCAAAGGCACGCAACAGCGCCGTCGCGGGGAACTTCTTTTTCTTGTCGATGTGGACGTAGATCACGTCGTGAATGTCGACCGTGAACTCCACCCAGCTGCCGCGGAACGGAATAATGCGTGACGAGAGCAAACGCTGTCCGTTGGGATGCGTCGACTCTTCAAAGACCACGCCGGGCGACCGGTGTAGCTGCGAGACGATGACGCGTTCGGCACCATTGATAACGAAGGTGCCAAGCTCAGTGAGCAGGGGCAGCTCGCCGAGATAGACCTCCTTCTCAATGATGTTGCGCGGACGCTTGGTGCCGTCGCCCGTGTCTTCGAAGATGACCAGCTGCAGCGTCGCCTTGAGCGGCGCTGAGTAGGTCATGTCGCGTTCGATACACTCGGCGACAGTGTACTTCGGTTCACCGAGGCTATACCGCACGAACTCCAGCGAGAAATTCTCGTGGACGTCCGTGATCGGGAACAGGTCTTTGAACACACGTTCGAGGCCAATGTCCTCACGTTCCAACTGGGCGGCGTCGAGTTGTAACAGCGACTCGAACGCGCGCGTCTGGATGTCGAGGAGGTGGGGCATATCCATGCCCGTCTCGAGCTTCGCAAACGAGATCTGGTTCATCATGTCCTTAGGGGCTCACCCGCAGAGGGGCGCACCGAGTCCGGAAAGACCGGAGGCGCAAAAGCGCCCCGACCCCGAGGGATTCCACTCAAATTGAGCGGCGACCGCGGGGCGGAGCGATACGGCAACGGAGTACTGCGAAAGACCGACAGAAGCACGGGAGCGTCGAGGGAAGTGAGGAAGTCGGCACCCGGCAGTCCGGACACCGCCGCAGCGGCATCCGGTCCGGGACCGTTCCTTACTTCACTTCGACCGTTGCGCCTTCGGCTTCGAGCTTGGCCTTGAGCTGCGCCGCCTCGTCCTTCGAGACGTTTTCCTTCACCGACTTCGGTGCGCCGTCGACCAGGTCCTTGGCTTCCTTCAAACCGAGGCCGGTGATTTCACGCACCACCTTAATGACCTGAATCTTCTTGCCACCCGCTTCCTTGAGGATGACCGCAAACTCGGTCTGTTCCTCGACGGCCGCAGCAGGCGCCGCACCACCACCCGCACCGCCAGCGGCAACGGCCGCGATGGTGACGTTGAACTTCGTCTTGAACGTTTCGATCAACTCGGACAACTCGATGACGCTCATCGCGCCGATCGCTTCGATGATGTCGTCCTTGCTCAGTGTCGTGTTAGGCATCTTGGTACTCTCCGTAGTCTCCCCCAGGGAGCCTGGGGCGTGTGATCAGGCAGACGCCTGGGGAACTCAGTTGGAGCCTTCGAGCTGCGCCTTTCTGGCGTCGAGGGCGAGGGCGAACATCATCGGGATGCTGTTGAGGTAGCCGGCAAAAATCGAGAGTGCTTCCTCGCGGGTCGGGAGCGTGGCCAACTTCTTGACCAGCACCTGGTCGACCACCTTTCCCTCATAGATGCCCCCCTTGACGGACGGCCTCTGGTCGTTCTCTTTCGCGAAATCGGCAAGGACCTTCGCTGCGGCGATGGCGTCCTTCGCCACCACCACTCCGGTCGGGCCCTTCAAGGGCTGCGTGACCATGCCGCTTTCGTTGACTGCACGCAGCGCCAGCGTGTTTTTGATCACCACGTACTCGACGCCGATGCGACGCAACCGCCGACGCAATTCCGTCATGCGCTTCACGTTCAAACCGGTGAAGTCGGTGTAGTACAGAGCGTTCGCCGTACCGAGCTTGTCGCGCAAGCCGTCGACGAGAATCTGTTTATCGGCCTTCTTGGCCTTGGCTTTGACTTTCATGAGTGGCGTCGCCTCTTACCGGTACGGCGTGGTGTCGATGGTGACGCCGGGTCCCATGGAACTGGAGATCGCGACGTTGCGAATGTAGACGCCCTTGGCCGCATTGGGCTTCGAGCGCACGATCGTCTCCATCAAGGCGGCAAAGTTGACTTCGAGCTGGTCGGGCGCGAACGAGATCTTGCCGATCGGGGCATGCACGTTGCCGCCCTTGTCGACGCGAAACTCAATTTTGCCGCCTTTGGACTCGCGAACAGCCTTTGTCACGTCGAACGTGA
>JAYSVL010000201.1:0-2165 GCA_043718595.1 Gemmatimonadaceae bacterium | reverse complement strand
GGTGGGCCGACCAGAGATTGAACAGGTGCGCACCTCTGGCAGTGGCACGTCGGCACAGATGAATATCATGTTCACACGCGCCGGTGGTTTCACCAGCGTGCCATTGGAACTCCAGGAGCTGCTCACACAACGCGCGGTGCTGATTGGCGGTGCACAAGTTGGCGTACACGGACAAGGCCCGGGGTTCTACTCCGGCGGTGGCGGCGGCAGTATGTCCAGCTTTCGCATCAAAGTGCTCGGCTATTCCTATGAAGGGGTGGGGCGCATTGCCAACGATCTTAAGGCACGACTCGAACGTTTTACGCGGGTCAAAGACGCGCGCATCACCTCGGGCGGATACTTTGGCACCGGGCGTGGATCGCAAGTAACGATCACACCAGATCGTGCAACGATGGCGCGTTATGGCGTGAGTGCCGCGCAACTGGGGCAAAGTGTGGCGCGCGAAGTACGTGGCCCGGTAGGGAGTGTGCGCGTGGAAATTGGTGGCGACGAATTGCCTGTCACCGTGAAAGCGATGGGCGCGCGTGACCGCAGTTTGAGTGAACTGGAGGCGGCGATTGTACCAACGACGTTCGGCGCCCCGGTGCGCATTGGTGATCTGGCGTGGGTGGACGAGCGCGACGCGCTGAGCATGATCCGTCGCGAAGATCAGCAGTATTTGCTGCAGGTGGAATACGATTTTCGTGGCCCCGGGAAACTCGCCAAACGTACACACGACGCGTTTATGCGAGCGCTGTCGTCGCCACCTGGATATGCGATCACCGATGCGTCAGACAGTTTTGGTTTTGACCGGGATGAAAGCGAGAAAGGGCTGTGGCTCGTGTTTGGTATTGGCATCACGCTCGTCATTCTTGCGGTAGCACTGGTGTTCGATTCGGTGTGGGGTGCGGCGATGGTGTTTCTGAGCCTTCCGTTGTCGCTGGCGGGCGTGTCCGCGGCGTTTTGGTTGTTCAAGACCGCGTTCACGCGCGAGGCGGCGGTGGGTGTCATTCTCGTTGTTGGTCTCGCCGTCAATCACGCCATCCTCATGGTGGACGCCGCGCTGCTCAAACGTCGCGCGAAACGCGATGCTGCGGTTGATGCGGTGCACGATGCATCGCGCGACGAAACACACGTCACGACGCGCGAGCGGAGTACGCGGCAAAAGGTTGCGCTTGATGCGGGAGAAGTATTGCGTGCGATGCTCGATCGTTCGGGGATGATCGTGTTTGTCACCATCGCGTCGCTGGCGTCGTTAGTGCCGCTCTCATTCGGAACCGATGCAACACGCATCTTTGGCGCGATTGCCCTCGCTACGGCCGGTGGCACGATTGCCGGCACGTTAGGCGTGTTGTTCGTGCTGCCGGCGTTGCTCGTTGGACGTCGAGGTCGCCGACCGAAGCGTTGGAGATCGAGGTTCCGCCGATTGGCATCCCCGCCAAGCCCGTCTTCCCCGACACCGTCCGTCTGAGTACCTTCCCGACGTTCTGACACAAAGACCTTCCGCGAGGCACCGCATGCCGTTCTTCACGCACCCCGCCAACGCCGACTGGCTGCTGACGCTGGTCAAGATCCCGCTTGGCTTCATCTCCCTGATTTTCTCCGCGATCCACGCTATGGGCCCATACGGCAACATCGCCTGCATCGCCATCATCATGGCGCTGTTCGCGCGCAACATCATGACACCGGCGCGCCCCTAGCGCGGACGCATGAAACGCCAGCGCCCCGTCGCGGATACCTAGCGACGGGGCGTTTTGCGTCTCTAAAGCATCAGCGACGGAGTGCCACGATTGTCGGCCAGACCCTGACAGCGCGCGCGGACGTGTTCAATATTCTCAATCGTTTCAACGCCAGCGGTTTTGCGACAGGCGTTGGCGGCGGTGGTTCAGCAACACAGGTCGGACGCCCCGGCGACCCGATCAGCTACAGCTCGTTCGGCGCACCGCGTCAAGTCCAGCTTTCTCTCGGAGGTCGCTTCTGACTTCGTTGTCACGTTCGCTACAACGTTACGCTGGCGGTGACGCCCGTCTCGCAGGCCGACACCGCGCGCTTACCATCGTCGCGCTCTGCGTCGCGTCCGCGCTCGGGTGCGCTCGCGACCGCACCCCGCCGCCTACCCGCGCCATCGCACAAACGCTGGCCTTGCTCCCGTGGGACTCTGTCGTGGCGCGCGCACGCGGCACCAC
>JAYSVL010000021.1:0-2867 GCA_043718595.1 Gemmatimonadaceae bacterium | reverse complement strand
GGAATTCATCGAACAGAAAACCCGTCACATCGTCCTCAACCGTATCAGCAATGCCACCAACGCGACGACCGATGGGCAGCGCGCCATAGCGCTGGGCGCGCATTTGCGTCAGTCCGCACGGTTCGTATTGTGACGGCATGAGGAAGAGGTCCGCACCGGCCATGATCCGATGTTCCAGCCGGTCGGTGAAGTCCAGCTGCACGGCGACGTGATGCGGTCGTGCGGCGGCGAGGCGTCGCAAGGCATCCTCGTAGCGTTGCTCGCCCTGCCCGAGGAAGACAAACTGCGCGTCAAGATTCCAGACGAGTCGCGAGTTGAGAATCAAATCAAGACCCTTCTGTATCACCATGCGGCCGGCCATCGCGAACAGGGGCGTGCGTCGACGCTGCGGCAACCCGAACGATCGTTGCAATGCGGCTTTACACCGAACTTTGTCCTGCGGATTCTCGCGTGAATAATGCGCCGTGAGTTGTTCGTCCGTCGCCGGATCCCACAGCGTTTGATCAATGCCATTGGTCACACCGGAAAACCGATCGCCCAGCCAGCGGAACACGTCGTGCAGGCCGAAGCCGCCACCAGGCGTACGCAGTTCCATGGCATGAGTTGGGCTGACCGTCACCACCATGTCTGCCGACGTCAGGCCCGCCTTGAGCAAGTTGATGCGATCGTACCATTCGACGCCGCGAAAATTGTAGAGCTCGGGCGGAATGCCACACTCGCTTAGCTGTGCCGTCGGAAAATGCCCTTGGTACCCGGCGTTGTGCACCGACAGCACGGTCGGCGTTCCAGCAAATCGCTCGCGCAAATCCGCGTAGCTGCGCATGTACAGGAGCGCGAGGGATGCGTGCCAGTCATGCGCATGCACGAGGACGGGACCTGCGATGAGCCGAGGAATCGCATCCAGCACCGCGCGCGAAAACATGGCGAAGCGACGCGCGTTATCGCTGTAGTCGCGACCGCTCTCACCGTACAACCCAACGCGATTGAAGTACTCCGGGATGTCAACAAACACGACCTTGGGACCTGGCGGCGGTTGCACCTCGCGGAACAAGCGCACTTCGGCACCGCGAAAGCCGAGTTCAACGCGAATCGGTCGTCCCAGGGGAGCAAGATCAGGCGCGACATCGCGCACGGTACGATAGAGCGGCACGAACACGACGACACGCGCGCCGGCCTTCACCTGATAGTTGGCGAGGCCCATCACCGCTTCGGCGAGGCCGCCTGTGCGCGCGAACGGCGAGTACTCCGAGGTGATGTGCACGATCGTTGGCGCACTATCAGAGGAGGCTCGAGCAACGGGGGTGCCAAACGACGTTGGCCGAGCAACTGCGGTCATGGTGCGGTGGCGAGAGACATGGCGACGATCACGCGGTTGGCGGATCATCAGGGAGTGCGTCCCCAAGAATGGAAGGCGCGTAGTAGGCACGCGCGTACTGTTCAACCATCCGTCGTGCGGTGAAATGCTGGCCGGACACGCGAATCGCGTTCTTCATCGTTGTCAACCACAGATGCGGCAAGCCGGCGGCGTCGCGATCGTAGTATCGTGGAATCACCTCAGTCTCGAGCAGCGTGTATAAGCGATTCGCCGTCGACACACCGTCGTCACTGTCTTCTGCGCCGGAGATGGCCCAGCCGTTGTTGCCTTCGTAGCCCTCTTCCCACCACCCGTCGATAGTCGAGAACTGCGGGACACCATTCAATGCTGCCTTCATCCCGCTGGTGCCCGAGGCTTCCATCGGCACGCGCGGCAGGTTCATCCACAAGTCCACGCCCTGCACAAGCATATGCGCCAGGTGCATCCCGTAGTCTTCGACGAAGGCAACGCGACCTTCGAAGCGCGGATCGCGCGTAAACTGGTACACGTTCTGCAGAATTTGCTTGCCCGGATTGTCGGCGGGATGCGCCTTACCAGCAAAGACGATTTGCACGGGGCGTTCGACGTTGGTGACCAACGCGCGCAAACGCTCGACGTCGCGAAAGATGAGATCCGCACGCTTGTATGTTGCGAAGCGTCGGGCAAACCCGATGGTCAACACCTGCGGATCCAGTAGCGTGCCAGCGCCCACCAGCTGCGCCGTCTCCATGGTGCCCTTGGCGAACGCGCGACGCGCTTCTTCCCGCACCATGCGCATCAGCGCGTGCTTAAGACGCATGTGCGTGAACCAGAGCTTTTCGTCGTCCATCGTCAGGACCTGATCCCAAATCGACGGGTCTTGTCCATGCCCCCACCACGGACCCAGATGTTTGTCGAGCAACTGCATAATGGGACTGGCCATCCAGGTCGCCAGATGCACGCCGTTGGTGACATGACCGATCGGCACATCATCAACGGCATGTTGCGGCCAGAGCGCGCGACTGGCCTCGCGCGTGACGACGCCATGACGCCGGGATACCGCATTGACGCGTCGCGACAATCGCATGGATGCGGCGGTCATGTGAAAACTGCCGCTGCCCGCTTCCGGGTAATATCCAATGCGCACAAACGTTTCCGCCGAGATCCCCATTTGCGTCCACATGTCGCCGGCGCAATTGCGCACTTCGTTGACCGCAAACTGATCGTGCCCGGCGGGCACTGGCGTATGTGTGGTGAAAACACTGCAGTTGCGCACCTGGCGCACGGCGTCGGCATACGGCACGCCGTCGACACACAGCTCGCGCACACGTTCGATCATCATAAAGGCCGCATGGCCCTCGTTCGCATGCCACGCCGCCGGGGCGAGTCCAAGCGCGCGCAGTACGCGCACGCCCCCGACGCCGAGCAGCCACTCTTGTCGCAAGCGCATGGCCGGACCGCCCGAATACAGCTTGGAGAGCAACAACCGATCGTCGGGATGATTGTCCGGCAGATCCGCGTCGAGCAGGTACAC